>JAKFDY010000112.1:0-1706 GCA_036675885.1 Lacibacter sp.
GCTGCGTTCTCGGAGTGAACAATAACAGAAGGCAGCGCATTGATTGCGAGAGCACACCATTCGGTAATAGCAAATAGATCACCAAACTTACTATCCTTGATTTGATAGTGATGAACGGGTGCACCACTACTACGCGCAGCCAGTTCTTGATGCTTAGATACTGGGCCACAATGCCACTTAAACACACCAGAACCTTTAAATAGCAGTGGCAGGAATACCGCCTTGTTAGCTGCAATGCCAATGTCTGCATCATCGACCATAATAAATGTGACGTTATTATAGAAGAATGTTTGAATGCTTGGATACTCGTTCTTGTAATCAATCAGGTTTTCAATGTTGTATGCACTTTGCCCCTGAGAATATTTGAAAGTATCCCGTACAGACTGATTGCTCTTAACCGCTCGGAAGTATTCAGGAGAGCACAGGGCAACAAAACCTTTCAGATAATCAACCTTGCTACCAAGATTTTTGCGAATGGTTGTTTGAATGCTATCAAGTTCAATGTCTACAAGAGTAGCAGCATTGTTTAGATCAATGTTTTTAGTAACAGCAGCAGAACCAAACTCATCGGCCATTACAATATTTTGCTGAGAACCATGTTTGTTAAATTGCAGACCACGAACAATACAATCAGCAAGCTGTTTATTCATTGTGCGGTCATATTTCTTGCGTTGCTCAAAAAGAAGGTCGGTCACGACATCTTCAGCAGTCATAGGAGCGTCTTTGCTTCCTGGCTTACGAAGACCTTTCCAATCTTGCGTTGTAACAGCATCTTCAAGGGCATAGCCAATCAGCTCGTATTGCATGTTTGATGCTTTTGGCTTGATAGTGCCGCCGAATTCACGGGCATTGATTGCTACTTGTTCCGCTAGGTCTTGATCGCCAGAAACCAGATAATCAAAGTTGACCTTAAATTCACTGGTGGGGGCAACATCGAAGATGCCAAGAGACAGCATCAGACGATTCAGAGGGAAGGCGTGTTGTTCAAACGCTTCGGTATAATTGACGTAATTAAAATCCATTGTGTTCCTCGTTATTATTGTTAATTGAGCCATGGGGCTCGGTGCTTTGCACTATTTGTTATTTAGAGAATTGAATAAAGGGATCAGCTTCAATCAGTTCAATAGCTTTGGTGACACCTGCCCCACTGGCAGCAGTCAGGGAGTTTTTAAAGAGAATTACGTGCTTATTGAATACGACCACAGTCTTAGAACCCTTTAGGGTCAGATCTGCAACTACAGCAACCTCTGTTGCAGTGCCAGTAAGCAAAGCACCTGTTGCAGGGTCGATACAGTCGCCTGCTTTAAGATCAGCAGTCAGTGCACTGGGGAGTTCAATGGTTTTGACAGCAAACTGACCATCAATGCAGTATTGCATAACATCAGTGCGGGTTTTCTGTTGTGTTCCGAGTTTCATTGTTATTCCTTATTAAAATTGATAAGTGACTCGATAAAATTATCTTCACCTGATTTCTTGCAAAATAGATAAAGATCTAAAAGAACGTCAGGGTTTGTCAGCGTCTTACAGAATGCTTCAAACTCTTTGGCTTCATTGTCTGATTTAACCAAGCTAACAAGACTTTTAGACTTGAGCATCAAGGGCTCATGGCGGTTATTAGCTGAGGGGTTAGAATCAAGACAAACAGCAAGGTGCGGGCTTTTCTTTGTAATCTCTGGTTTAACAGAGTTATTGTTGCTTTGAATGCC
>JAKFDY010000113.1:0-1628 GCA_036675885.1 Lacibacter sp.
GACAAAACCACCGTTGCTGCTTTGCATTTGTTTCAGCTTGTCGTAGGAGCTATTCAGTTCTTTGCTCATACGGATCATATCAAACAGTAAAGCGATATTCTTTTTCTGTTCAGTTTCGCTTTTGGCTTGAAGCACCCAGGGTGTTTCTTCCAGTAAAACCGCTTTCAGTTCTTCATTCTTTTGCAGGTTACTCATCAAAGCCCCCTCTAAATCTCCCCCGGTGGGGGAGACTTTGGACGATTCCGCCCACTTGTCAAAAACTTGTTTGATGCGGGGTGATGAATTGGCGATGAATGATGCTAATGAATTAGCATAATACCGGTTCCAGGTTTGTTCGGCGCAATCATACGGATACTCCATCAGGTAAGGCAATGCCTGTACGGCATACCAGGCCGGGTTAGAGGTGTATTCTACTGTCAGCGCATAATGCTGTAATGATTCACTGCCGCCGGATTTTAATAATTTATCAAAACTGAAACTTTTAGTGCCTGTTCCCCGCATGGGCAAAGGCATGGTTTCTGTCACCAGCATACGATTGGTCAAAACAGGCATGGCGTTTTCTTCGCCATCACTAAAGGCGGCCCCCTCCAAACCTCCCCCGGTGGGGGAGGCTTTCGCTATGATCCGCCATACCAATGCTTTGTTGAACTGGTAAGGAACTGCAATCGGAAATTTCACCGCTTCGCTTTGGCCTGCTGCTACGGTAAAGAACTGGGTAGGCATCATATTATTGAACCAACCATCAATCGGTTGATTGGTAGTAGCATCAATTAATTGCAATTCAGCCTGTCCTGTTAATTCTTTATCGGTCAGGTTAACGATCTTAGTACTGAATTCCATCTTATCGCCTTCACGTAAAAACCTGGGAGCATTCGGCTGCACCATCAATTGCTTTTGCGTAATGATCTCTTTGCTGCTATAACCCAACGCACCTTCTTTGGTATGCGCCAATGCCTGGAATTTCCATTTGGTCAATGCTTCAGGGATAGTGAAAGAAAATTCAATAGCGCCATTGCTATCGGTTTTTAAATCAGGGAAGAAGAAAGCGGTTTCGTTGAAGTTTTTACGAATTTGAACGGCTGAGTTGTCGATAGTAGTTTGTGGATTGCCTTGAGCAATAACTGCTGAGTCAAGTACAAAAATATCGCCATTACCTAAACTTTTTTCTTTGCTTTCTTTTTGCATTGAAGCCATTCCTCTTAGAACAACTTTATTGGGCATAGGAGCAACTATTCCTTCATCTTTTTCTCCTTGTTGCCTTATTCCTTCAATTTTATATCGACCATAAGCATTGACTGTTGTAATTCTATTGCTGAAATCAAAGAAGGCATCATAAGTTTTCTCAAAGTACTTTGATTCCAAATAAACATCCGGTTTCAGATTCGATTCAACCTTAACAAAATTCTGACTGGCATTCCAGGTTTTTGATGAATAATAATTCGGCCAAATATCAGGCTCATCCCATTCATGCAGATAGAATTGATCCAATGATGCATCATACATACTTGCCAGCATTTCAGCCGCTACTTTTTCATTTTTATAACCGCTTATTTTCAGTTTCCACTTTTCTTCACTGCCGGGTAAGGTCTTATCACGATAAGTAGCATATTCAATAGACAGATCTTTAT
>JAKFDY010000114.1:0-11991 GCA_036675885.1 Lacibacter sp.
CTTTACCTATCGGGCCGCTGTAAGTTGTACCATAACTATGCCCACCAATATTTTTGTAAACAGGACAGGCATTTAAGCAAGCACCGCAACGGATGCAGTATAAACTCTCTCTTGTCTTTGGATTCTTCAATACGTTTGTTCGTCCATTATCCAACAGGATCACAATCATTTCTTCCGGACCATCTTTCTCACCTGGTTGCTTTGGCCCGAGTACGATACTGTTGTACACGGTTACATTTTGCCCGGTACCATAAGTTGAAAGTAGTGGCCAGAACAAACCAAGATCGTTCATGCTGGGCAATACTTTTTCAAGACCAACAACTACGATATGTGTTTTAGGAAATGCACAGCTCAATCTTGCATTGCCTTCATTTTCGGTAACAGCAATACCACCCACATCTGCTAAAATAAAATTCGCTCCTGTTACACCAACTTCTGCCTGCACATATTTTTCACGGAGAATTTTGCGTGCAACTAATGTCAGTTGCTCTGGTGTTGCTTTGGGATCGGTTCCTAATTTATCTGCAAACAACTTCGCTACATCTTCCTTGCTTTTATGCATGGCCGGTGTAACGATATGGTAAGGCGGTTCATCATCTAACTGCTGAATGTATTCACCGAGATCTGTTTCAACACTTTCAATATTATGTTTGGTAAGAAAATCGTT
This sequence comes from Lacibacter sp., assembly GCA_036675885.1. GTDB lineage: Bacteria > Bacteroidota > Bacteroidia > Chitinophagales > Chitinophagaceae > Lacibacter. The sequence continues at coordinate 668 of JAKFDY010000114.1, forward strand.
GAGATGAATTTCTTCCGTCACCATACTCTTACTCTTCACCAAAGTTTTGCAGCTGCGTGCTTCACATATCTTTAAAATTTCCTCGCATGCCTGCTTTGCATTTTCGGCCCAGATTACTTTACCGCCACGGCGGGTAAATTGCAATTCAAATTCTTCCAGTTGCTGATCGAGTGTTTCTAATGCACGCCATTTTACATTCTTTGCACGCTCACGTGCAGTGAGCAATTGTGTGAACTGCAGTTTACCTTCCGGCACTTTTGCATTATACTTTCCAATATTAAAATTGATAGTGCGCCTGTGATCAAGGTCAGCAGCCTTAATGGTGCTCTTTGCAATAAATTTATCTGCAGTCTGGCTCATTGATTCGTTTATTGTTTTCCTGTTTCCAACCCGATAATTTTCTTTAATTGCACCGATAAAATTGGTAAATGATTGATTACAATATCATAAACCAACTCAAGATCAACTTCAAAATAATCATGAATTAATTTATCTCTGGTTCCTGCTATTGCCCTCCAGTTAACGTCGGGATATTTTTGTCTGATTTCCTGGCTTACACGTTTTGTTGCCTCACCCATTACTTCTATACTTCTTATTACAGCTTTTTGTAAGAGCAAATCCTCCTCTATATCGTGCAAAGTCTTTTTATCCATCACTTTCCGAATAAAAAGCACTTCATCGTTAATATGCCTTAAATAATCAAGCTGTGAGAGGGACATATTCAATTGTTTGAAGAATTTTCGGGCCGATATATTTACTTAGTCCTTCTCTTGTTACCAGTTCAGTCTTCCTCCCAAGCAATTCATCAAGAAAATATGCCAGATTAATAAAATTGCTGTAATTCTTCTTTCCTTCTTCAAAATCAACCAAAACATCAACGTCGCTTGTCTCATTTGCTTCGTCTCGTACAAAGGAGCCAAACAAAGCTATGGATGCTACTCCCATTTGTTTGAGCGCTTTTTCATTTTGTTGTAACAAAGCCACTACGTCCTGTTTTTGTTTTACACGCATACTGTAAATCTACTGCTTATTTTTTTGCGTAATACTGATCTGCTATTTGCGTAAGCACTTCATAAAAATCTTCGCCGTATTTGCGAATGATGGCTTCTTTCAAAAACACATACACAGGTACTTTCAGTTTTTGTCCGTTCAAACAACCGGGATTACACATCTGGTCTCTAGGCTCGTAATTCACATACTGCTGTTCTGTGTTTTTGCTCTTGCTGATCTTGATGGGATAAAGATGACAGGAAATGGGTTTCTTCCACTTCAGTTCACCTGCATAGTATTGTTGTTCGAACGCACATTTTACTATGCCTTTCTCATCTACCAAGCCATACGCACACATTCCGTTGCTGATGGTGGGTGTTACCCAGCCAAATTCCTGGTCGTATTGATAAAGGCCGTCACGTTCAATCACTTTTCGTCCTTCTTCGGTGAGCAGGTGTTTTACTTTTTCATAGCCTGCGATCACTTCTTTTAACTCATCGTTTGTTAGTGGTGCACCGGCATCACCATCTACGCAGCAGCCACCTTTACACTTGTTCAGGTCACAAACAAACTGCTCTTCCACCACTTCATCACTGATGTAGATATCATCGATTACTATCATGGCGCAAAGATACGGCCGTACAGCAGAAACTGATTAGAGAGAATTTAAGAGAAATGGGCAAATTAACCTCTCCACTTCAACGTTTGAATCAAATGTTGCATATCCTTATACAGAAACTGCTCCACCGGTTGAATGGAGTCGTAGTTAGGCGTTGCGTCGAAGTATAAAGCACCACGTAAGAAATGTTTGGTACTGTCAGTTGCAAAAAACTGTTTGCCCGTTGCAGCATTACCACCCACATCAAAAATAAATCCGTTCACACCAGCTTGGCCTTTCACCGGAATTTCATCAATGGACGTTGCTTTTAAACTGTGTTTGCTGGTCATCTTAAACGCATCCTGAACAAGCGCATCAAATTTATTTGCCTCACCAATTACTTTGTAACTGATGTGAATACGTCCCGCCAGTTCAGGAAAATCAAGATTTACCCAGTAAGGATTTTCTGCCTTCGCTTCAAAGAAAGTGCTATCCTTCAGCACCTTTCCATATACAGGATATTCGAATGTGTAGGGATAACCGGGTTCATCAAACAACACATATTTCTTTTCAGGAAAATCAATTTGAAAATATCCCTTTGGCCTTGGGCGTGGATCGGAGTTGCAGGAAATTAAAACAAGAACAGAAAGAAGAATATAAAAAGTACGATGTACAAAGTACGAGGTACACAAATGCATTTGTTTCATCTTGATCAGTCAAGGGGTTTAATGGTCACTTTCACTTTTTCGATACGGTTGCGGCTTACTTCCTGAATAGTAAATTGGAAATCGCCTGTTTCAATTACATCACCAATTCTTGGTAAACGTTCGGCCAGTTCTAATACAAGCCCGGCCAGCGATTCACTTTCGCCTTTCACATTATCAAACGTATCGGCAGGAAGATTCATTGTGCGGCACATATCATGCACAATGGTGCGGCCTTCAAAAATGTAGTTATTATCATCAATTTTTTTATTTACGCTTTCATCATCATCAAACTCATCTTTTATTTCACCAATAATTTCTTCCACCACATCTTCCATTGTTACAATGCCGCTGGTTCCACCAAATTCATCAACCACAACTGCAAAGTGAATACGTTTCTGCTGAAATTCTTTCATCAGATCATCAATGAGTTTTTGCTCAGGGACAAAGAACGGCGTACGCATCAGTTGCTGCCAGTGAAAATCATCAGCATCATTAAGATGTTGGAGCAGATCTTTTGTCTGAAGGATACCAACTACTTCATCCAGATTATTTTTATAGATCGGCACACGGCTGTAGTGCAATTCCTGTACACGTTTCACAACATCCTGGAACGGCGTTCTGTATTCAATACCACTTACATCAAGGCGTGAACGCATCACCTGTTTCACAGTAATGTTGCTGAAATTCTGAATACCCTTTAATATCTGCTTCTCTTCAACAGTTGCTTCATCTTCGCTCATCAGGTCAATAGCATAATCCAGCTCTTCTGACTTTAAGGAAGATTTTTTTTGATACTTTGACATGCGTTTTTCAATACCATCAGTATAACCTGCCAACCATCCACCTGTTGATTTGAAAATGGGATAAACAATTGCATCGATCCACCAACTGGCGAAATATGCAAAGAAGATATTGTTTTGCGATGCCCATACTTTCGGTAATGTTTCGCAAAACAAAAGTATCAATGCAGTGATGGCCGTTGCTTTTAAAATAAACTCAACCCACCATAAATTATGACGCAGGTTAAGTGCTTCATCAATTAAAAAATTTGTGAGGAAAACAAGCCCCAGGTTGAATATAACATTTGCCGCCATCAAACTTGCCATCAACACTTTTGGTTCTTCCAGCAGGTTTACAATTCGGCGTGCAGGTGCATCGGGTTTTGTTTTAATAAGATTCAGGTCTTTGTAACGGAGCGAAAAAAATGCTACCTCAGCCCCACTTACTACAAACGAGAAAAACAGCAGGATAAGAAAAAGAATAACCAGTAATGTTAACCCCTGGCTGTTAATGGCCAGTAACACAGGTTTAATCGACAATAAAAAAGAAATGCTGACGTGCTGATAATCCAAAGCATCAAAATTAAGTGAACAATGTACCGCTGTACCGGCAAAAATAAACAACGCAACGGTATTTCCTAAAATGGAAGATCGGCACTTGGTTCTCCAATTGGTGGCAGATCATCGCTATGGTAACCACCCAGTTGTTCCGGCGTATCGGGCTTTCCTGTTCCATCGGCTCTTTTATCGAGCATGATGAGGTTATCACCCACAACTTCAGTTGCATATTTCTTAACGCCTTCTTTGTCTTCCCAACTACGTGTTTTCAAACGGCCTTCAATATAAACAAGGCTTCCTTTATGCAGGTATTTCTGTGCTAACTCTGCAAGCCCTCGCCAGAGCACCACCGTGTGCCATTCTGTTTGGCTCACCAGTCTTCCGGTGCGGTCTTTAAACGTTTCAGTTGTAGCTAGTGGAAATTTAGCAACGGCAATGTTACCTTCTAAAACCTGTACGTCAGGTTCTTTTCCAAGGTTGCCGATAAGCATCGCACGGTTAACTCCTCGCATACGTATAAATTTTAGTTCTGAATGTTTAGATCATGGCCCGACCCCGTCTGTCACTCCTTCTAAATTACGTTTTTTGCTTTACTGTTGTATGCTTCGCTGCAAATAATTCAAGAACACCTGCCTTTAAAAAATCATTTAACAATTTCGGAAAAGGTAACTGTTTTAATTGGCTTGCCGTTTTCCATTCCCAATCCTGCGGTATTATTTGTTTTCCTTTTAACTGAACCAATACAGTATTTCCATAAATCAGTTGATGACTTAATTGTTGTTTGATGGGTTTGCTGGCAGATAAAAATGTAAATGATTGTTTGATCTTGCAGCTCTTAAACCATGCTTCTGCTGATGAAGCATTTGCCTGCTTCCATTCTTTCTCCGTTTTATATTCTTCATTCGGAAATTCATATAGATTTCCCCACACATCCTTGCCGGTTCTTTTTTGCACAGCAAATGTTCCGTTCAATTCCATGATATAAAACCTGAACCACCTGTTGCGTATTTTATTCTTCTTTTCTTTAACAGGCAATTCATTCACAATACCTTTTTCAAAAGCAACGCATTTTGTTTTGAGATTGCAATTGCGGCAATCGGGCAAATCGGGTTTGCAAACAGTAGCACCAAAATCCATGATAGCCTGGTTGTAAGCCGCCGGATCATTAGCATCAAGACATTCAGTTGCCAGCAACTGAAACTCCTTTTTCCCTTCGGTGCTGTCAATGGGCGTATCAATCCCAAAAAACCGGCTGAGGACACGAAACACATTGCCATCAACAACAGCATGCGGCAAACCAAATCCAAATGAAGCAATGGCAGCGGCAGTATAGGGACCAACTCCCTTTAACTCAATGATGGTTTCGAATGAATCAGGAAACTTTCCATTTAATTCAAAAGCAATGAATTGGGCTGTGCTATGCAGGTTGCGGCAACGGTTATAATAACCAAGTCCCTCCCATAGTTTATACACTTCTTCCAATGGAGCATTGGCCAGTTTCTGAACAGTTGGGTATTGATTTACAAAGCGTTCGTAATATTTCCAACCCTGTTCTGCACGGGTTTGCTGCAGAATAATTTCGCTCAGCCAAATGCGGTAAACATCTTTTTCGCCTTTCCAGGGAAGTTGCCTTTTGTTTACCGAATGATGCCAGTGAAGTAATTTTTGTTGAAAATAGTTTGACCTGTCCATATCATTTTTATCCCGCAAATACGCAGTACTGCTGCAAAATAACAGCAATAAGCCTTAACAATGGGCAGCCATTTTTTGTTCATAATCAACCAGTTACTAAAAAAATTTTGGCCAATATGTTTCATTTTTTGGAATTAATTCAGGATATTAGACCAATAATAACCAGAACCCTTAAATTTTTACGCATGCGCAAAGCAGATCTTGTGAACCAAATCTCAGAAAAAACAGGCATTCCAAAGGTGGATGTTCTCGTTACTCTTGAAACAATGTTCAAAGAAGTAAAAGATTCTCTTTCTGCGGGTCAGAATATTTATATCCGTGGCTTCGGGAGTTTTATTACCAAGAAACGTGCAGCCAAAATTGGCCGCAACATCAAGCGTAACACTGCTGTTCATATCCCTGAACATTATATTCCTGCTTTTAAGCCTGCAAAAGAATTTGTTCAGGAAGTAAAAACAAATTACAAAGGCGGTGCGGCAGCTGGTGATGGTGGGGATGATGAAGAAAGTTAAATACCACTTTCGCAAGATATTTAATGCCTTACTTACTGTAGCTTTGCACTTCAATTTTCTGAAGCGTGAACAGGCAACAAATTATTTATGTAACTGCTGCAATCACAGCAGTTTTTCTTTTGTATTTTTTTGGACGTACTGTTCCAAAAAAAGCAGAGGATGATCATGCCGGTCATGATCATTCTAAAACCTCTGCACCGGCTACAGTCGCCAACACTCAAGCCGTTACTCTCGACTTCCCCACCATGCTTGGTCTTGCCAAGAAACGCTTGAATGCCAGGCAGTTACAAAAGGTAACCGAATGGGAAAACTCAGTGGTAAGGGGTGATGTAAAAAATCAACAGATCCAGGTTTACCGCAAGCTTTCTGCTTTTTGGATGGATACCATTGGCGCCTTTGTACCTTACGCCAAATACCTTGCAGAAGCTGCTAAGTTGGAAAATTCAGAGAAAAACCTCACCTTTGCAGCCCATTTGTTTTTAAGGGAATTGCAAACAGTATCGGAACAACCGTTACAGGTTTGGATGGCCAAAGAAGCAAAAGAGTTATTTGAAAAGGCATTAGCATTAAATCCGGCGAACGATTCAACCAAAATTGGTCTTGGCAGCACTTACTTTTTCGGTGGTGCAGGCAACGAGCCACCAATGCGTGGAATTGCATTGATTCGTGAGGCTGCAGAGAAAGATCCGCAGAATTCTTTTGCCCAATATATGATGGGAGTTGGTTCAACCATCAGCGGACAATGGCCAAAAGCTATTGAACGATTCGAAAAAGTGCTTGCACTGGAACCACAGAACCTGGAAGTGATTCTTCGTTTGGCCGATGCTTATAAAACCAGTGGTGATAATGCAAATGCCAAAAAGAAATACGAGTTGTTTTTACAAACAGTAAGATCACTAGAAATCCAGGGGAAATTCAGGAGCAGTCCTGAAATGATGAAACAGATAGAAGGACAGATAAAGTTATTATAACCATATTTTTTTAAAAACGTAAAACGTATTAAACATGCCTTGCGGAAAAAAGAGAAAGCGTCATAAAATTGCGACGCACAAGCGTAAGAAACGTCTTAGAAAGAACCGTCATAAGAAGAAGAATAAATAATCTTCTGAATTGAACGGAGTCCCGCTTTTAAACGGGACTCTGCTTCGCTATGGCCATTGCAGAAATTTGTCTGCTTGCTTGTATACATCTGCTGTACAGTGGCCTCCTTCCTTCTGATCAGGTGAAGTAGCATAGTTCAATTTAAAAGACGTTTTGAGTGAATAAGGAACTGATCATTAATTCTGCCCCAACCGGGGTGGAAATAGCATTGTTAGAAGACAAGAAGCTGGTAGAGCTGCATCAGGAAAGTCATGATGCCAGTTTTACTGTTGGTGATTTATACCTAGGTAAAGTAAAAAAACTTGTACCTGGTATGAATGCCGCATTTGTGGATGTTGGTTTTGAGAAAGACGGCTTTCTTCATTACACCGACCTGAGTCCATATGTTCGCTCCCTCCTCAAGTTTACCACACAATCTATCAACGACAAAAGCGAAAGCATCAGTGATTTCGGCAAGTTTCAAACAGAAGCCGAGATCATTAAAACAGGGAAAATTGGTGAAGTGCTTAATGGCAAACCAAATATCCTGGTGCAGATCCTGAAAGAACCGATTGCAGCAAAAGGCCCACGTCTTAGCTGTGAAATATCGTTGCCGGGTCGTTTTGTTGTACTTACTCCTTTCAATGATATTGTAGCTGTATCACGCAAAATTCATTCAAGTGATGAGCGTAAACGTTTACAAAAAATTGTTGAATCGATCCGCACCAAAAACTTTGGTGTTATTGTGCGCACAGCAGCTGAGGGGAAAAATACAGCAGAACTTCACGAAGATCTCAACAACCTCATTAACATGTGGCAACAGATTCAAAAGAATCTGAAGAATGCCGTTGCGCCTTCTAAAATTTTAGGTGAGACTGATAAAACAACCAGCATCCTGCGTGATTTATTGAGTGCCGATTTCAACCGTATTGTTGTGAATGATAAAAACATTTACAATGATGCCCGCACTTATATTCAAAAAGTAGCACCCGATAAAACTGAGATCGTAACCTTCTACCAGAACGGCTCTCCCATCTTCGATAATTTTGGTGTTACCAAACAGGTAAAAGGATCATTTGGTAAAACAGTGAATCTTGCCAGCGGTGCTTATCTTATTATCGAACATACAGAAGCGCTGCATGTAATTGATGTAAACAGCGGTTATAAAAGTGTAAGTGCCAACCAGGAAGAAAATGCATTGCAAACAAACCTGGAAGCAGCTGAAGAAATTGCACGCCAATTGCGTTTGCGTGATATTGGTGGTATTATCGTGGTTGATTTCATTGATATGAAACTGCCGGATAACAAACGTCGTTTGGCAGAAGCGATGGAAGAATTTATGCGTGCCGACAGAGCCAAGCATGCGATTCTCCCGATATCAAAGTTTGGTTTGATGCAGATCACACGCCAACGGATGAAACCTGAAGTAAACATCAATACACAGGAAGTTTGTCCGAGCTGTAATGGCACTGGTAAAGTTTCTGCTACGTTGATACTTGAAGATGAGATTGAAAAGAACATCAGTTATCTTGTTATGCAAAAGCATAAAGAGTTGCTGATTGCTGTGCATCCGATCATGGAAGCATACCTGAAAAAAGGTTTCCCATCGAAGCGAATGAAGTGGAGCTGGAAATACAAACAGAAAATTAAGGTGAAAGCAAATACTTCTTATCACCTCACTGAATATCATTTCTTCGATAGTCACGAAGAAGAAATTAAACTCTAACGAAAAACGGTTGATCTTTTGATCAACCGTTTTTTATTTCTTTAACCTGCAGCAATCATACTGATCTCTACATTTACATTCTTCGGCAATCCTTTTACCGCAACTGTTTCCCTTGCAGGAAAGTCGCCATCGAAGTACTTGCCATAAATTTCGTTCACCTCACTAAACAAAGCCATATCGCTGAGAAAGATCGTCGTCTTTACTACATTGCTGAAGTCCATACCTGCTTCCTGTAACACAGCTTTCAGGTTATGCATCACCTGGTGTGTTTCTGCTTGAATATCTTCATTTTTCATTTCGCCAGTATCAGGCTTAATGCATATCTGTCCTGAGATAAATAAAAAACCTCCTGCTGCTACTGCCTGGTTGTAAGGGCCGATTGGCGCAGGTGCCTGGTCGGTTTGTATAATTTTCTTTTCCATCGTGCGGCAAACTTACTTTATTAGCCGAAGAAATAAACGTGTTTACTTCGCTTCCCTGTAAATTTGCCGTTATGCGTTTGGTCCTCATCAGTTCTCAACCTTTAACAAATTTGTTTGGAAAAGAATTTCCTTTTGCAGGCATTGATTGCATAAGAAGAGAAGAATTCCTGACTGAAGATTTAAATACAGCCGATTGCATTATTGATCTCATAATTGAAGATCATCCTAACCATATCAGCCAATATCGTTCAACAGCTATCCCGGTATTGATCGGTTCGGTCGTATTTACTTTAAGTGAATTAGAGATCGAAGCGCACTTACCTATTGCCCGTTTTAATCATTGGCCAACTTTCATCAACAGAAATTGTATTGAGTTTACAGTTGCAGAGAATCAGCAAGAGAAATTTCAACATCTTTTTCAAACATTAAATATCCCTTCATTTAAAACGGCAGATGAACCTGGTTTTGTAAGTGCAAGAACAGTGAGCATGATTGTGAATGAAGCGTTTCTTGCACGGGAAGAAGCCGTTTCAACTGATTTGGAAATTGATACAGCTATGAAACTGGGCACCAGCTATCCAATGGGTCCGTTTGAATGGTGCAACAAAATCGGAATCGATCGTATTGTCAGGCTCTTACAGAAACTTGCAGAAAAAGACCAGCGTTATCAGCCTGCTTCTTCTTTCACCCAAACCATCAAAAACTGATATGGCGTTGTTGCTTTGCATTGATACTTCTACCACACATGCTTCAATTGCCTTGGCAAAAGATGGCGTTTTGATTGGTTTAAAGACCAATGAAAATCAAAGAGACCATGCTTCATTTTTGCAACCAGCTATTCATTCTTTATTGCACGAAGCAAATCAAACACTCAAAGACCTTGCTGCAATAGCTGTAACATCAGGCCCGGGATCTTATACAGGTCTTCGGGTAGGTTTTGCTTCAGCAAAGGGCCTAGCGTATGCTTTAGATATACCATTGATCGGTATTGAAACTACACTTGTTATGAGTGCTGCAGCTTTATCCGCCCTTAAAGATGAAGAAGTTGCTTTGTTATGCCCAATGATCGATGCCCGCAGGATGGAAGTATTTACAGCTCTTTACTCAACAGAGCTGCAGCCGGTTTCGCCTATTTCTGCTCTTATTTTAACCCCGGAATCGTTTACCAAACAGCTGGATGCTTCCCGCATTTTCTTTTTTGGCGACGGCGCTCTTAAATGGCAAACTATTTGCACCCACTTAAATGCTTTTTTTATAGATGTAAAGTGGAATGCCGGCAATATGGTTGGATTAGCCGACAAACTATTTGAACATAAAAATTTCAGTTCACTCGCTTATTCGGTTCCTGTGTACGGCAAAGAGTTTCATTCCACACAGATATAAATTATGTCTTTTACGACTATTAAATGCGTAATTTTACTGTTAATTTTACTATTGTTAGATTTAGCACCCGACATTACCCAACCCACAAAACTACCCTGAGATGGCAACGACTAAGAAAAAAGAGAGTAATGTTCCTATTCCTCTCGATTATCATGCTGTGAAGAAGGCTTCACTTATTCTTCGTTCAGTAAATCACAAACTAAGACAGCAAATTATTCAACTCATCAATGAAAATGGTCAGATGACCGTAACTGAGATTTATGTAAAGCTCCGGCTTGAACAATCAGTTGCATCACAACATTTAGCCATTTTGCGCCGCAGCAACATTGTAAAAACCACCAGAGAAGGCAAATTCATCTGGTACACGGTTAATCATGAACGACTGCAGGAAGTAAATGAGTTTGTAACACAACTTCTCGCCTGACCTTTTCCCACACCTATATTCACTCTTAAGGCCGTTTAAACGGACTAACGTATTTTTGCCAAAAAAGCAGAAAAGATTATGTACGTACAACAGCTGTATACAAACTGTTTGAGTGAAGCAGCCTATTATATTGAAAGTAATGGCGAATGTGCCATTATTGATCCATTACGGGATGTAGAAGTTTATCTCAATTTGGCAAAGGAAAGAAATGCCACAATCAAATACATTTTTGAAACGCATTTCCATGCCGATTTCGTGAGTGGTCATCTTGATCTTGCACGCCAATCAAATGCACCAATCGTGTACGGCCCACAAACTGAAACATCGTTTCCCGTTTATGTAGCTAAAGATGGCGAACAATTCAAGGTTGGAGAGCTAACCATTGAAGTGTTACATACTCCCGGTCATACACTTGAAAGCTCCTGTTACTTACTGAAAGATGAAAGCGGTAAA
>JAKFDY010000115.1:0-17657 GCA_036675885.1 Lacibacter sp.
GTTACTTTTTTAGTGATATAGCCCCTATAATCTTATAACTCAAAAATATTACCTCTAACCCAATTAAAACAATTATCAAAGACTTTTTAAATAACCTGTTTTTGCTTAAGTAAACGACATTGAATGATAAATAGACAATGTTTGCTTTGCTGCCCAATAGAACGTCATCCCGAGGTGCCAATGACACTTACTTTTGATTGTGGGAACCCAAATTAATCGTCGGGATGACGGAATCTCTAGGTGATGATTGTTTATGGATGCTGTTTGCTGCCTTTTGATTCAGCATCATTACAAAGCAGCATTTCTATTTCCCATACGTTAACAATGCATGCTGGCTGGCTGTGAAAATATCCCTGAACACACGATTGAGTTCTGATGTCTGTGCCGTTGCAGACAATCCGCAATATGGATATACAACTGATGCATGACTTCTGCAAAGCTTTACCAACTGTCTGCTTACCTTGCTTATCTGCTTTGTTATTTTTTGTGAAAGCCGTTTTTTTGTCAGCAGTTCATTCCACGATTGCTCTGCTGTGTTATAAAAAGCAATGCTCATCTTGCTGATCTCCTGCCGGGCTGTGTGTACTGCTTCATCGGCCAATTGAAATTGAAGACTGTTCAGCTTCTTTTGCTTTACTATAATTGTTGCTTCATCCAGCAAATGATTTACCATCCCCAGTGTATTCACTGCAAGTGTTGTTTCGGCAAAAGGCATAAACGGATAAGTGTACACAGGATGCTCCAGTGTTACATGCGCATGATCAATGACAAAACTACGCTCCTCTTTTACCTTCAGTTTCTTTACACTGAAACTACGGCTCGCTGTTGCTTTCAAACCCATTGCATGCCAGTCGTTGTAAATGTTTACTTCGCTTTTCTTAAAATAAAATGAACGGATCGATGCTGTACCATCTTCCTGCAAAACTGTTTTGCCATTTTTTTCAATTACACAGTTTGCTGTGAAATGCGTTAGATGCGCTGCACCTGTTGCATACTTCCATCGACCTGTTACTGTATATCCATCCTTTGTTTGCTTTGCAATACCTGTAGCCGCTCCACTCCCGCCCAGGCATATATTCTTTGCATGAAACATTTTGCCTGCTTTTTCTTTTTCCATAAACCCGGCAAAGAAATTAGCACCTGCACAAAGTGTTATCGTCCAGCCAAGACTGCCATCAATGTATGCAAGCTGTTCTTCCATCTTTAATGCATCGGGTAAACTCAGTGCAAGTCCGCCCTGCTCTTTTGGAATAAACAACTTGAACCATTTCTTTTTGTAAATGATGTTTAACAACGCAGCTGTTAACTCAGCTTTCTGTTCTGAAACAGCACAGAGGCGTTTTATTTCGGCGATCTCTTTCTTAGTTAACTGCAAGTGCATTCGCTTTTTGTTTGAGGGTTTTATTCCAATCGATATAACCGAGTATGGCAATCACAAATAAGAACAGGGTAAGCGCCGCATACAACGGAAGTTGTTTGTACAGCAGCAAGGGAATAGCAAAAGCATTACTGATGTTAAGTAAGATCCAGTTCTCAATTTTTCGTTTGGCCAGTAACCACATACCAGCCCATGCCGTGGCACTCACCCATGAATCAGCAAGCGGAACAATAGAATCGGTAAAGTTCACAAGCACCATGTACAACAACACGAATGCCGCAACAACAATTGCAAGCACAATACTCCAGTCACGTTTTGTACAGCGACTGATGGCTGGTGCTGCATGATCTTTTCGTTTTACCCACCACCACCAGCCATATACACTCATGATGAAGTAGTAAAGATTCAATGCACTTTCGGCATAGAGGCCTGCATGAAAAAAGATGTAGGTGGAAACAACAACAGCAATAATACCGCAGGGATAGAGTGCAATTTTATTGGCTCTTGCCAGTAACACTTCGGCAACGCCAAAACCAACGCCTATCCATTCAAGCAACGTAACTGCTTTCAGTTGCACTAAAAATGCCTGTGCCCATTCGTGAAGATTCATAACTGTTTGTTTTATTCACTCAGGGGCATGCACATGCAACTTGCTTTTTCCCTACGCCGGCATTACCCGGATCAGGTATAGAAACCGAAGTTTCTTTTTGGGTATGATCTCAGCCCTTGTTAGTGTGGCACCCCATGAGTGGCGCAAAGATAGGGAGATCGTGCGTTGAAGAAAATCACAGATACAGACTGCAATGTTTGTGCCTGCAACGGCAGCGAAAAAACAACTGAATGTTTTAACCGCTGTACAAATGCTTACACTAAAAAAAGCCACCCCTTTGCGGGTGGCTTTGCGTGTATAAGAAAACAACATTATTGTTTTACCAGTTTCATGGTACTGCGTTCATTGCTACGTAATAATTCAACAAAATAAATACCCGGTTTCAACTGCTCACCAAACCGGTAATCGGTATTTGCAAATGCTTTTACAGTGTACACCTGCTTACCTGTTACATCCAGCACTCTCATCAGCACCGGTTCGTTTCTGCCGGCATCTGTAAAGCGTAATGTAAAGGAACTGCTGCTTGGGTTTGGCCAAACTTTTACCCCATTCACAATTGTAACAACAGGCTCTTCTGTTATACGCGCAGGTGCTGTTACCCCGCATGGCTGCTGTTGCACAAATGTTGTGTTGCTGTTGGCATGGTCCAATGCATTTTTCAAACATTCGAGGTAAGACCGCCAGGGATCGTTACCTGTTGATGAAGCTGCGAATTGCAGATAATAACTGGTATACCAAAGCAACACATCAACCATCATAAACTTTCCACTCCAGAAACCACAACCCGGTGTGTACACAAACCTGCTTCCATCAACATAACCCATTTCACGATTGAGATACATGACAGACAGTTGTGCAGACAGCATGTACGACATGTTTTTTGCATTTGCCATTTGTAACCAGTTTCTGTAATCTGCAAATGTATAAGGATCAAATTCGCTGCCATCGGCATTGCGTAAATTCAGGTTTCGTAAACCCCATAACAGCTGGTCCATTTTAAAGGCGGCATTTAGCGCAGCTTCTCCCTGTTTATTCATCCAGTAACCCATGCCTTTTGCGCCACCTGCACCTAAACAAACATTACCAAAATTTGCTGCTGCCATGCCATCGTACACATAAACCATTTGCGAATCAGCTACTGTTGTGTAGTAACCTGCCGGCACCGTTTCCCTGATCATATATTCACCGTTCGGCACATCAGTAAACCAGGCTTTGCCTTCGTTGTTTGTAACAGCAGTTTGTAACAGCCCTTTACCTGTTAACGTAAACGTAACACCTTGCATTGGTTGCTCATCATAATCAACATATCCATTCACGTTTGCATCATAAAACTTCGTTACACAAACCCCGTTTGTAATAAACTGTGTGTATACCCAGTTACCCATTCGATTATATCGGAAAACCACTTTCGAAGGGAAGCAAACATCCAATACATAATTTGCGCCATTCAGCTGCCCGTACATTCCATAATTTTCAAGCCATGAATGATTGAGTGTTACTTTAAATTCCCACTTACCGGCCGGAATCAAAAATGTATCAACCCAGGATTGGGTTGCGGCATCATAGTGCAAATCTGTATTGATACAATCAGCCTGCCAATCGCCACTGCAACCCAATTCGCTCTGGAAGCTGCCTGCAATGGTAACAGCATCCGGCTGGCAAACAAAACTGTTGTACAACGATTGCACGAGATGTGTAACGGGATTGTAGGTAAACATGACCGGCGTTGTGTTGCCGGGAACTGATAATAAATAGTTTGGATCAGAAGGGTTGCCATACCTGCCGAAATTTGTTACCCAATCGCCGTTCTCCACCACCCTGTATTCATAACAACCCGCCGGTATCATAAATGTGCCTTCAAACAAACCACTTGTTACATTATAAGTAAGTGTTGAATTTATGCATACAGGATCCCAATCGCCGCTGCAACCCAACTCACTTTGCATGGAACCTGCGAGTACCACCTGTGGCAGGCAATATGTTGAAAAACCACTTGCATAAGGCGATGTGATAACAAGATGCGTTACGGGATCGTAGGTAAATGTAACAGCTCCTGTAACTGGTACAGCTAAATTAATATTTGCCCCACCGGCAATACCCTGATCGCCATAATTAATTGCCCAGCTGCCTCCCACTGTTACTTTGTATTGATAACAACCTGCAGGTATGTTAAATGTGCCACTGTATAAACCTGTACCGCTGTTATAGGTTAATGCCGTTGTATTACAATCGGGCATCCAATCGCCACTGCAACCCAACTCGCTTTGAAAGTTGCCTGCAATTGTTACCAGCGGAGCTGTGGCCGGTCCAATTTGCCGCAACACGATATTATCAAAATACATTCCGATGTTTTGTCCGCCCATTTCAAAACTCAACTTGTGCAGTGCAAACACTGCTGTTGCATCAAACTCCATTGTTTTGGTTTGCCAGTTTGTGGTTGCTGCCTGGTTGTAATTAGCTGCATTGAGATTTGTCCATGCACCTCCGTTTTCACCTGCATACACGCCAAAGCTGCGGTCAGCATCGGCCTTTACATCAAAGCTTAAACGGTAGCGCATGTTTTGTGTTAATACAAAACCCCATTGGGCCAGTTGCACTTCCCACAGGCTGCTGCCTGCATTTGAAAGATAGAAATGACAAACACCTGTTTCCACTGCTGCATTGATGCTGGTTCCTGCATTTTGCCAACTGCTCCAGGTATAATACGGAACAGGATCGGTGTAAAAAGCTGTAATGGATGTAGTGGTATTAAAACCGCTATCGGCTAATAGGTTTTGGGAGTTTCCTTGCGTGACAATCAACATCAGGCACCAGGAAACAACCAGCTTTACTAAAGTAGCTTTCATGATCTTTATTTTTAATGATGTTATAAAAAGGGCAGGAGAAATCTTACAGTTACAGACAGATAGGCAACGGGGATTGTATTATACGATTACAGCATCGCTGTTAAGTGTATAATGAGTTATTCATCAATACAGAAAAATGAACGCTAAACATTGCAGGACTCTGCACTATTTTGTTAAAGCGCCAGTAAAGTACAACGGCCCGGAGCCATATCATATGATGATGATCAGAAATGATGATAATAATAAAAATTGTTGTCAGGAAAAATAAACTTGTTTACTGATTGCTTTACGGGGTTCAATTCCTGCGCAGGCCACTCACCTGCTGCTAAGCCGTTACGTAGTACGCAAAAAGTACCCCGAAAACCAATATATCCCGACGCTGCGGTCGGGCTCTTCGACACTTTGTATGGTGATGCTTTACAGTGATGCGCATACACGAACAGCATAGCTGTAGTGCTGATAATTTATTTTGTTTGCGGATAATGTAAAAACAAAATAACAAGTGGGCAGAAAGTAAGAGACTGTAAGAATCAGTGTGTGTGAAAAACAAAAAACAACTTTGTTATTTTTCATGATGAACATCATTGGTTATGTTATTTACCTGCCATTACATTTGTTTTTCAACAGTATTTTAATGAAACAGTTATTGTTTCTGTTCTGCGGGGCAATTATCCTGGTTGCCTTTAACCTCACCGACAGGCATTTTATTTCTCCTTCAATTATAAATTCAAAACAAATGACACAAGACACAGCCGTTCCTGTAAAAGTGGAACTGGAGAAAACAACCTGCAAAGACATGCAAGTATTGTTTATTAAAGACACCGCCCCTACAACCGAAGCCATCCAAAATATTATCGGAAAAGGGTATGAGGAATTGATGCAGTATATCACGGAAAATCAATTAAAGCCGGGGAAATTTATGGCCTGGTATTATGGTATGCAGCCGCCATGGCCCATGGATATTGCTGTTGAAACAGACAGGATACCGGCCGAACTGAAAGGACGTATCCAATCAAGAATACAACCGGGGGGTGAGTATATTATTGCACATGTGTGGGGACCTTACGACCAGGTGAGTGTTGCCTATGTGCAGCTTGAAAACTGGCTGAAAAAAAATAACCGGAAAGCAAAAGCTGCGCCGTTTGAAGTTTACCTCAATGATCCTGCTACAGTAAAAAGTCCTATGGAGATAAGAACCGATGTTTACCAGTATATCGAATAACAGCATTACTTATTGTTAAGATGCTGAAGGGTAATTAACCTGCTGCATTATTCAGAGACTGTTAAACACCTTGTATATGATGTGGGTGATAGGCATCGTGATCTTTCTTTTGTTCATTCTGTTCCTGCATCTTTTATCGCCACTCTCCATGGAAGTGGATACAAGAATTCCGGGTGCTTCTTTCCATTGGCAAAACATCGGCCATGTTGCGATATGGTATGATGAAGAATGGAGACTGAGCATGCAGTTGTTTTTTTACAGCAAAACAATGAGCATTCATCAACTGAAGAAGAAACCCGGCAAAAAAAAGACTGCTGTGCAAAAAAAGAAAAAGATCAAAGAAGGAAGCCGTTTCCAGAAGATACAGAAAATGATAAGGGTATTGAAAACCTTCCGTGTAACTGAATGGAAGCTGGCGTTAGATACGGGCGACTATACACGCAATGCACAACTGTACCCGTTGAATTTTATTCCGTATGCTCATGAACATCTGCATATCAATTTTACAGGTGAGACGTATCTCCTGCTCAAAACCAGGAACCGACCCTGGAACATATTGGTTGCTTATTTCCGCTAACTCTTTTTTTAACCGATAAAAATTTATGTTATGTCATTAAACTTAGAAGAAACTGTAAAACAGCTTACTGATTTTTTAAAAACAGAAGCAAAAACTGATACTGTAGTTGGCCAATCATTTCAATTGGGCGAATTCACCTGTGTACCTGTCATCAAATTCGGAATCGGCATTGGCTACGGTGGTGGTGAAGGACATGGTGATGCGCCGGGCAAAGGCAAGGGCGAAGGAACCGGTGTTGGCGCAGGTGGTGGCACAGGCGTTGAGCCTATTGGTTTTCTTGCCACACGTGGCGACCAGATCTCTTTTATTCCAACACGTTCGGGCAAAGGGCTGGCTGCGGTATTTGAGAAAGTACCTGATCTGCTGGAAAAAATGCTCGACAAAAAAAGAACAGAAAAAGCTGAAGCAACTGTTTAATCAACTCAATGTTTCATCATACAAAGCAACTGCGCTGAAAAGCAGTTGCTTTTTTTTGTGCAGTCATTTTCTTGCGCAGGTCAATCCTACTTTTTTATATTCTTAATAATCGTTTCTATTGTAGCAACATCATTATCAAATCCTCCGTGTGAAGTGCTTTTTGCATACACACCCGGACTATGATAGGATTTTATTTTCGACAGTTGGTAGTTGCTTTGTTTCTCAAAAAACTTCTGCATGCCTAAAATGGGCGTTTTTTTGCCGGGCTCAAAAGAGTTGGAAACAAGGTAGAGCAACGATTTGGAATAGATGGAGCAATTATCTTTCAACTCAATATCATCACTTAAATGATACTGGTAATAGTTGCTTATTTTTTTATTCTGAATGGCCTTGAGAATGGTCGTATCAAACAATTCATTGGTTACTGCAGGTGCCATAAACTGAACCGTTTTGAAGGTCCAGCCAAGGCTTACTAATTTTTCAACCAAATGACTGTGCACAATACTGCCTGCCGAGTGCCCGATGAGATGAATATTGATATGACTCTTTAATTCGCTTTTGGGCGATGTTGCATATTTATACAGTAACTGACCGCCGCTGTTTTTTTCATAGCTGATGGCCTTTGCATTTTCTTTCATCTCCTTCCATACCTTACTGCCAATGGGCGCTGCCAGTCTTTCGAGCCGTTCATCTTTCCAATTAATGATTCGGTCAATGAGTCCACCCGTCATACGTGGTTCCTGACCTAGCAATGTATCCTGTATAATGTTTTTAATTGTATTAAGAATATCCGTTTCCCACATCAGCATAATAGGAAATATCTGCGCATCATATAATTTTTTACACCAAACGGCATAGCTATCCGCTGCCGATTTTTCACCCACCAAACCACCATGTGCGTAAATAGCAACATCCATCGGTTTGTTTTTCAATCCCCATCTTTCTCTTGCAATGCCTGCGTGTTGCGTTACCAGTGCTTCAATATCCAATTCGGTTGTGCGGTATTCTCCGGAGTTGCTCAACCGGCCATTGTTTTCCATATCAATAATAAAAGGATCCAGTTCTCTTTTTTTGAGAATGGGATCAGCAGCAATCGCCACTTTGTTTTTTTTATCTAACCGCAGTGTAGCAGATTGGGCAATGGCAAGATGAAGATCGGTGGTAACACCCATCTGTGCTACCCAGCAATCCATTGCATTCACTTGCCAGTCTTCATACGTTAACACCGCAAGCCCATCGGTTCCCCATTCCTTGCCCCAGGAATTCTGAATAATAAAACCTGTTTGATTATAGCCAATGATCACAAAGGCATGGCCTCCATCATCCTCTTTTACTTTTGTATTGGGGATTTCTAAATATTTGTGATGTGTTGATTTTTTAGGAACATCCCAGCCTGCATGACAAACAGCGCTTGCATACAAAATACCCAGATCATTAAGGGCACAATGCATGTCTTCAATACTTTTGGGCTCCACCCTGTAATAAGCACCCAACGGATAGTTTACTGAATTGAGCCACCAGTCGCCTTCTTCACCTTTAATATCAGGCTTGGGCATTGCAAGGGTTTTCCAGAAACGGTTTTCGCAGGCACCATGTTTATGCCAGCCTTTAATAGCACCTCTTAAACTGGAGCCTTCATCTTTTATATAGCCCGGAAATTCATCGTAACGGCGTGCCATTGAATACAGCATAAACGGAGATGCTGTAAAGGTTTGATTATTCACCGGATCAATTTTCCGTGCGAGATAATTTACAACAGTGGCCAATGCAAAGCCGGTGCAGGCGCTGGTTTCTCTTTGATGTAATACGGGAAGTTTTGTTTCCTGGAAGAACTCTTTGCGGGGAGCTGTTGTAACGGCGGGCTGATACATTCTGTCCCTGATATCAATTTTATCAGGCACAACATTGTTTTTTCTGTTTTTCACAAATGGGAGTGTTTTTTTTCAATGTATAAATTAAACGGGAATAATGCAATGGTGAAAACACGGTGAAGCATTTTTTAATAGATTAAAGTAAAGGCATTATGCCTTGTTTGTCGCCTGACCAAGCAACAAGTAAAGTTGTGTTGGCGGAACTATTTGTTATTAGCATGGTGACTATGCTTTCAGCAAGATGTTTCTCATTTCTTTTTGCTCCCGCTAAGGTGGGACAGGTTGCCAAAAAGAAACAAAAAAAGAGCCCGATTTCGAATGACGGCCCGAAATCGGATTGTTCCCTGATTAAGTTTTTGTACTTCTGTCGTGAATAACAGTAATACTTACACAATCATCCTATGTGCTGCGTGATGATTAATAGATGCTGTTTGATTTGCGGTACGACAAGGTCGGCATCCTTACTTTGTTTGGATCCATTGCGGACAACCTCAATGACGGTTATTTTAAAAACTTAGCGAATAAGGATGAATGATCCTTCTGCTTTTTGTGTTGTGTTATTGACAAAACGATACATACAACGCCATGCATACAAACCGGGTGTTTGCAGAATACCTTTTAATGAACCGTTCCAACCTCTCCCTTTTTCGGTGGTGCGAAAAACCAATTGTCCCCAACGGTTGAAAACAGAAAAATCCATTTCAGCAACAGCGCCTCCAAAAACGGGTTTCAATTCATCGTTCACTCCATCCCCATTGGGTGTAAAAGCAGTTGGCACAAACAAACCGGTCAGGCAATCTTTCGGTGTTACCCGCACGGTATCTGTACCGGTACAGTTAGAACTGTTTGTGACCGTTAACCAGTACGTTCCGGGTTGCGTGATCGTGATATCTTTACTTCGGCTGTTTGTACTCCACTCATAAGATTGAAATGCAACAGCAGGTTTTAAAATAAGCTGATCATAGGTGCAAATTGTTGTATCGGCCGGAAGGAACTGTGCAGGCGGAGTATAAAACGATTGAATAAAAACGGTATCACCTGCTTTACAACCTTGTTGGTTTGTGACTGCCACATGGTAAGTCCCTAATTGATTCACTGTAATAGACGACGATTGATCGCCTGTACTCCATTGATATTGTGTAAAGCCTGCACCTGCATTCAGCAGTTTATTTTCACCCGGGCAAATGGAATTAATGTTACCGAGATCAATCTGCGGCAGTTGATACAAATCTGTTACACGCATCGTATCCCTGCTTACACAACCATTTACAGAAGTGGCCGCCACACTGTAATTACCAATGGTTGAAACATAGATCTGCCTGCCTGTTTTTCCATTGCTCCAATTGTAGTTCACAAACCCCGCTCCTGCATCAAGCAAGAGACTATCACCCCTGCAAAACTGTGCATCAGTACCAAGCTGTACCACCGTTGCAGGATAATAAAACACATTGATACTATCTCTTACAATACAGGAATTCTTTTCTACTTCTATCCAGTAAAGTCCCGGTTGTGTAACCGTGAAAGACGCTGCTGTTGATCCATTCTGCCATTGATATCGGGCATTACTGATATCTGATTGTAACAATAAGGATTGGCCCGCACAAAGAGCCGTATCGCTGCCAAGCTGTACAACAGGTGGCTGTGCAAAATCAACACGAATCGTGTCGCTTACGGTACAATTTGCATTGGATACTTTTACCCAATACAAACCTGCATTTGTAACGCTGATGTTTTCAGTAACAGCACCTGTACTCCATAGATAGGTTGCATTGGTTACACCTGCTTTTAACAGGAGCGAACTTCCGGCGCACAGCGTTGTATCGTTCCCCAACTCTACCTGCGCACCCGACACATACGATACGTTGATGGTATCGCTGTAGGTGCAGTAATTATTATTGCGGATCTGCACATAGTATTTGCCGGGACCGGTAACCCGATACGTACTGTTTGAAGATCCATCCTGCCACTGGTAATATGCATTGCTAATGCCAGGCTGCAATAACAGTGTTTGATTATTACACAAAACAGTATCATTGGGTAATGCAAACCGAACTCCCGGCACGTCGGTTATTACAATACTATCTCTGAACGGACAACCATTGTTTTCATACTCCGCTTCCACCCAATACAAACCACCTGTTTTCACAGTTACAGACTGGCCTGTATCGCCTGTACTCCATTTGTAACGGGCACGGTTATCGTATACACGCAATAACAGCGAATCACCGCCGCACAGATTTTGATTGGGACCCAGACTAACAGACGGACGCTCCCGCACGTTTACATTAATCGAATCGATCATTACACAACCTTCACAATCATTCTGGCGCATTTCAACATATACCTTGCCCGGATACTGAATCACCTTTGTATCGCTTACCATCTCATCGTAACGCTGACCATTGTTTTCACTATACCAGAAATAGATTCCATTCACCAAATTCAACTTAATCTCAAAACCGGTACCGGCACAAATCGTTGTATCAGTTGGATAGTCATGCAACAACCGTTTACCGGGATCTTTTACTTCAACCAGTTCCTGCACTTCTTCAATGAGTTGATTATTGCTGTTATACAATTTTGCTTTCACCGTGTACATACCCGGAGCAGAAAAAACATGAGACGACTGCAGTGTTGCAGCAGTATTTGAAGCACTTGATGCATCACCAAAATTCCATTCAATACGGGTAATGGTATCGTTGGTAACAGAGAAGGTTAAGGGATTGGGATGGCAACCTCCTTTGTACACAATATTATTTTTGATGGCTTTCTCCATGAGATAATGCGAAAAATCGGGAGTGGTTTTTTGTCCATTGTTTGAAATGGGCAAGTTATACCCTGTAAACGCATAACCGCTGGATGTTCCGATTCTGTTGGGGAAACTGATGGTTGACACATTAATTCCATTAAAAGGGAAATGCAGACGCTTATCGGCTCCCATTTGTATATCAACCCAAAGCACTCCGGGATTGCACCATTGAAAGTTGGAAGCAACTGACATTTTATATCGATCGAACTGAACAGAATCAGTATAACACAAATTAAACTGGGTAATATCACCGCTTGCAAAACCGCAAGGTTGTAACCCATACACCGAAGAACCACGGAGATGATACAACAGCCGGTTATCGGGCGAAAATTCAAGCGATTGTATAGGTGCGAAATAGGCTACCCGTTGAAGTGTTCTAACTTTGTTACGAAGTTGACCGGTTACATAATCGAAATCAAAAACCTCCACCAACCCTCTTGAAAGAGCGAAAATACCCGATTCAACATAGTAAGCTGCACCGGCAATCATCTTTCCGTTGAAAGAGGTTTTCATATCCCTGAACATATACTGCGCAGGATCGGTTATTGAACTTACTGAAGACAGTACCGGTGTTGAAGCTAACCCACTGCCGGTAATTTTGTACGCATAGAAATTTCCCGTTCGATGTCGATGTGTTACCAACCATGCAGTTGAAACATCCTGCTGCACCAGTGTAAATGCCGGTGAACTTACTGAATCAATCAACTGGTTATATAGCACCACATCCCCCTTGCCGCCGTTTAACGATAAATCAACGATTGCGTAGCTCAATGAGGACGATGTATTGCTCTGGTAAAGAAACTTTTGCTTGGTATAAAACACATAGTAACGGCTACTGCCGGGAATTTGCTGAATCAGTATTTTATCAGCAGTACTGTTAAGTGTTGCGGTGGTAAGTGCCGGCATTGGGTTTAAATCCCGGTCAATAATGGTTGAACCATTACAGGCAAACAACAAATTTCCATTTGCATCAGAAATAGAGGCCGTTCTTCGGCCGGTATTAAATACGTTTTGAGCAGGCATTGGTAAGCCTGTTGTTACTCCTGACGGAGTAACCTGTGTTCGGTTATATGCATGAAACCAGTTTGCAGTTTCTAACTGAGCATAGGTACTGAATGTCAGCAGCAAGAACAATATGGGAAGCAATGTTCGCACAATCATATTCAAAAGAGCTGTAAATCATTAGTTAACTGTGTGTGATTAGCCTTGCTAATACCGCTTTCATCAATACCCGGCAAAACAGGAATATGCTTGTTTCTTACTAGTTTAAATTCTTCTGCGTGATTGATCGAAAATTGCTTAGCGGAAATACTTGAACAAAAAAAGAACGAGAGTGCTACAAAGCTTGGTTTCTGCATCCTGGTAAATGTGGTTTCTGCTAAATTAAATGAATTTCTTGCTTACAAAAATGAATATTCCTTTCCGTTTTTTTAAGCAACACACTTATTGCGAAACCAAACACAGTTATGAAAAAAAGCTGAATTTTAATTGACAGGATGAATAGGATGACAGTCTTGGAAGATAAAAAAGTTTGTAACATCAGAATAATAATTGCTACTCTCCGCTATGAGCTATGAACGATGAACTAAAACTACAAACGATAGACTTCTTTCTCTCTTTAACCATTCATCCGTTCTCTGCAAGACAGAAATAGGTATTGCTGAATTGCGCAAGAATGAGCCGATGGCTAGGGCAGGGCTTCTTCCCTCAAATCGGAACAGGTGGTGTCTTACTGCACACAATTGACCAATAAGTTTTTTTATGGAGCATGCTATTCAGGTAAAGCCAGTAACAAAACCTGCATTTCATTGCTGCGCCCGCATTACTACACGGGACCATATATTGAACCTATTACCAGTGAAATAAATCAAATTTGTATTATTTTTATCGTTTGTTGATATATGAAAAAGACAAAACTCCTGCTGCTGCCCTGGCTCATCTTTCTATTTTCACACACGCTGCTTTATTCGCAAGTGATAAAAACGGTTGCCGGCACAGGATTCAATGGTTTTGCGGGAGATGGAGGTTTAGCTACCAATGCCCGCTTTTCAAATCCAATCTCGGTAGCGGCAGATCCAACAGGCAATCTCTTTGTTGCCGATTACTATAATCACCGAATCCGGAAAATCAATCAAAGCACGGGCATCATTACCACGATTGCGGGCACAGGTACTGCGGGTTTCTCTGGCGATGGGAGCTTAGCCATCAATGCACAAATCAACAATCCTAACGATGTTTGTGTAGATGCTGCCGGGAACGTATACTTTGTCGATAGTCAAAACTTTCGTGTACGAAAAATCAATACAACAACAGGCATTATCACCACCGTTGCCGGTAATGGTTTTGCTGATTACAGTGGAGGTTCCGTTATTGCCACTAATGCAGGGATATATTATCCAGGCGGCATTGCTGTGAATGATCATTTTCTGTATCTCTCACTTACTGCAAGGGCATATGTATGCATGATTGATTTAAACACCAATCTTATGTATACGATTGCCGGAACAGGACAGGCAGGTTACTCTGGCGATGGCAGTTTTGCGTCCAGTGCGCAATTGAATTTTCCCTCTGGCGTTGCGGCCACCTCAACGGGCGTGTATATTGCCGATTATAACAATAACCGCATTCGTAAAATCGATGCAAACGGCATTATAACAACTGTTGCAGGAAACGGAGTTGCTGCGTTTGCAGGCGATAATGGTTTGGCCACCGCTGCTTCAATTAATTTACCTACAGGCGTACATTGCGATCCTGGTGGCAACCTCTTTATTGCAGACCGCAGTAACAGCCGCATCAGAAAAGTAGATGCAACAACAGGCATTATTACAACTGTAGCAGGAAGTGGTAATTATGGTTATGGAGGAGATGGCGGATCAGCTACTTCGCCTTGTGTTAAACTTGCCGATCCACATAAAGTACGTATGGATGCTGCCGGCAACCTGTACATCTCCGATCAGAGTAATGCACGCATCAGAAAAGTAGATCAAACACCCGTGACCTCAGTAAACCCAGGTATTCAAATAACAACTACCACCACAACTGTTTGTGCAAATACAACAGTAAACTTCAGTGCGGCGGTAAATAATGCAGGTGCATCACCAGTCTATCAATGGAAAATTAACAATAACATCACAGGTACTAATCAGGCAACATTCAGCAGCAACACACTTAACAACGGCGATATCATAAGCTGCGATCTACGAATAACGGGCGCTTGCGGCGAACCAATCGTAATAAGCAGTAACAACATCAGCATTTCCGTAACACCGGCTACAACACCTGCTATATCTGTTGCATTAACTTCATCGGACGTATGTGCCGGAGATGCACAGACATTTACTGCACAAATCAATAACGGTGGCCCTACACCTGTTTATCAATGGCAGATCAACGGCACAAATGCAGGAGCAAACAATCCCACTTTTTCAAGCACGGCCTTAAGGAATGGAGACATTATCCGTTGTTTGCTTACCAGTAACGCAAACTGTGCTGCTCCTGTTACTCTAACATCCAACAGCATTACAGTTAAAGTACAGACCATTGTAACACCTGCTGTAAATATCAGTACAAACAATGCAAGTGTTTGTAAAAATGGGACTGCAAGCTTCGTTGCTGTGGCAATAAATGCGGGCAACGCTCCTGCTTATCAATGGCAGATCAATGGTGTAAATGCAGGATCAAATAATGCCGTCTTTGCAAGCAATACCCTTGCTAATGGTGATGTAATAACCTGTAACCTCACAAGCGATGCTGCTTTGCAATGTGTAACAGGAAGCTTTGCCACATCTAACGCTATCCGGATAACTGTACTGGATCAGGCATCACCAACTGTACAGATCACAACCAATGCAGCAGCTATTTGCGAAGGTACAAACGCTGTGTTCACAACAACAGTTCAAAACGCAGGGGTAAATAATTTTTATCAATGGAAGCTGAATGATGTAAATACAGGCAGCAACAATCCAGTGTTTACAATCAGCAGTTTAAAAAACAGCGATCGTATTAATTGTGCGTTTACTGCCGGCGGCAATGGCTGTCCCGATTCAACTGTGTTTTCGAATGAAATAATTATGACGGTTAAGGACACGCCGGTACTTGCTATTCTTCCTGCCAATCCTGTTATAAATGCCGGCACCGCTGTTACATTTACAGCTTCGGCCAGCAAATCACTCAGCGATATACAATGGCAGCCTGCAGGCTTATTGATAGATGCAAATAACCTTGTAACCGGTACACAACCTTTAACAGATGAAACAACATTCAGCCTGTTTGTTACCGACACTGAAACCTGCACTGCAAAAGCACAGGTTACAGTAAAACCATATAGTAAGTTATTAATGCCTTCTGCATTCACTCCAAATAACGATGGCATAAACGATATCTACTGCATACCGCCAAATACTGCATTCACCTTGAATAGTTTTTCCGTTTATGACCGTTGGGGAACAATGATCTTTTTTACCACAGACAAAACAAAAGGATGGGATGGTAACATTAAAGGTGTGCTCGCAGCACAAGGGCTTTACATCTATCACGTGAAGGGCAGTACCGATAACCAACCTGTTTTTCTTAAAGGAACTGTCACGCTTATTCGTTAACATGCTCAGCTGCTGCAAGTGTTCTGCATAATGACTTGTGACGTTTTGTTAAGCCGATTGTACCAGGCATTTGAAACGCTGTTGTTGAATGATGTTTAAATAGCTTAAGCTTACTACAAAAAAGGAACTTAGTTTGCTAATTCTCCGATGCATCCGATAGCTATCGGATCGGGGTGGGATTATTTGTCATCAAGTGATCCTCTGAAGTAGAACACCTGGAACCAGTGGGTGCAAGTGTCTCGTCCTAAAATAGCTATACATCCGGAACTGGTAATCCTAAAGCAGCTATACAGCTTGGTTTCCGGTAAATGCTTTGATTAGGATTTAGTGCTACTCCCGCTTAAGGCGGAACAGGCTGTGGTGAACTGCAGTTGCGGTTACATAATCATCCTATGTGTTGCATGTGGATTAATGGATGATGTTTGATTTATAGTTCAACAGAAGGACATTAAACGCAAACGTTTCACCCTGCAGCAATGTGCCGTCATACAAACTGAAACACCTAACAGTATATTTTTTCTACCTATCTACTAATAGGTTTGTATATTTGCTGAAAGTGATAAACATGGACACAAGGGAACAAATTATACAACTTGCTGACAATCTTATCAGGGATAAGGGCTACAATGCTTTTAGTTTCTATGACATTTCAAAGACCGTTGGAATAAAAACAGCATCTGTTCATTACCACTTTCCTGCAAAATCAGATCTTGGAGTGTCTGTGATAGAGCAGCATATTCATAACCTTCATGTTCTCAGGGAGAAACTTAACAGCAAATCACCTGTTGAAAAATTAGACAAGTTCTTTTCAATTTACGCATCTATAAAAAACGAAAACAAAGTCTGTTTAGTTGGCTCATTGGCTACCGACTTTAATACGCTGGATAAAAAGATAAAAAACAAGCTGAAAATATTTTCAGATAATATGCTGGATTGGGTAAGCGAATTTCTCCAGGAAGGACGAGACAGCAACCTGTTTCAATTTGAAGGTTCACCACGTACAAAAGCAATGATGATCATCAGTAATATGCTTGCCATTGTTCAACTTTCAAGGCTAACCGGCGACAAAGATTTTAAAACAGTAAAAGACACCATTAAACAAGAACTGATTAAGAAATGAAACGAGTAGTAGTAACAGGAACAGGAGCAATTACACCCATCGGAAATACCGTAAAAGACTATTGGCAATCATTGATCAATGGTGTAAGCGGAGCTAAACCAATTACAAAGTTCGACACAACAAATTTTAAAACAAAATTCGCTTGCGAAGTGCAGAACTTTGATCCTTTGCAAACAATTGAAAAATCAGATATAAGGAAATATGACCTG
>JAKFDY010000116.1:0-2060 GCA_036675885.1 Lacibacter sp.
AGGGATGTTGCTAAAAATTCTGCTGATAACAGTTTGCAGTTGATGGAACTCACCACGCTGGACCCTTCGTTGAAGGCACAGGCCGCTGCTGCCGGTATTAACACTGTAAAGAACTTAATGAGCCGGAAAGTAAAACAGGTAAAGGTGATGGTAAAGGAGGGTTACAAAGTATTGCTGAAAGATAAAAACACTGAGTCCGATTAATAACATTTAAACTTTATAAAATGAAACGATTAGTGTGTATGATTTGTGCAGGTTGGTTATTCGTTTCTGCTGTTGCGCAAACAAAACTGGCGATAACAACTGATAAAACCACAAGCCTGGTATTTCCATTCGCTATTAAGCATGTTGACAGGGGCACTTCATCAGTTCTTGCACAACAGGTAAAAGAAGCTCCTGAAATTCTATTAGTAAAAGCAGCCGAAAGAGATTTTACTGAAACAAACCTGAGTGTGGTGACAGATGATGGCAGCGTTTATGCTTTTACAGTTACTTATGATAACAGACCTGCTGTATGGGTTTATTACCTGCCTGTGAACAGAACCGCTACAATAAGTTCCTATGCTAATGCCATATTGGACAATGAACGAATTACAAAAGGCATAAAGGATAAAAAGTACAACATGAGTGCCGCAGTTAAAGGTATATACATAAAGGACAATACAATTTATTACCAAATAGGTATTAACAATGACGGCACTGTTGATTATGATGTTGACCTGCTTCGCTTTTTTATTAAGGATAAAAAAAGAAGTAAAAGAACTGCTGTGCAGGAATTGGAACAGAAGCCGTTACACATCACAGGTAACTGCAGCAAAGTGAAAGGAAGCAACAACACTGTATTTGTTGTGGCACTTGAAAAGTTTACCATTCCCGATAAAAAGTATTTAGCTATTCAAATGATGGAGAAAAATGGCGGTAGGCATTTTTTGCTGAAAGTTCACAATAAAGATATAATGAAGGCCAGGGTATTGCCTGATTTGAAATGAACAGCGGACATCCCATAGCCGACGAGGTACTTGACCTGGTGACTATTGCTTTATCAAAAGGCGAACATTATATGGCGTATAATCAAAGCCTTTACTTTATTGACAAAGATGATGTTCATTTTTTCAGAACTAAGGGTGAAGCAGACGATTACTCGACAGACAATATCAGTGACCGGGACAATTTCTCCGTTCTTCATTTCAACTCAATCAAAGACATTCTTGAGAAAATTCCATACGGTGAAAGCATAAGCCATCAACTAAATATTGACCCAGATGCAAACGGTCTATACAACAAAGATGGTAACGCTTTTACAGACGAATTAATTGACCATTTTGAATCACAGCAATTATCATTATTCGATAACCAATTAAAAACAAATTTTATGAACAATGAAAATCTTAAGTATTTGACCGACAACATCAAATACATGGGCTTTGGTGAAACACTGAAAGTTGAGTTGGAAAGAAACCTGGGTGAGGGAAAGGGAGAATTTCAACTTCATTTCAAAGCGGAAATCAACCAGAAACCTTTTGAGGCCATGCTCAATTTCCGTAAATCCGATTCCACGGATATGTATTTCTTCAACAACTACCATGCGTCATTGGAAAAGACCAACGGTGAAAAGAATGAGCAAACCTTCTACCTGAATAAAGGAAGGGGTGTAACTACTAAAGAAGCCTACAATCTATTGGATGGACGGGCAGTTCATAAAGACTTAATCACAAAAGAAGGTCAAAAATACAAGGCCTGGATACAGCTTGACTTTGAGAACAAAGACAAGAACAACAATTTTGAAGTAAAGCAGCTCCATGAAAATTATGGCTACGAATTGAAAGCAGCAGTTGAAAAATTTGCTGTAGCTGAATTGAATGACCCTGATAAAGCAAAGGCTTTGATGCAGTCACTGGAAAAAGGGAATGTGCAATCGGTAACTATTGAAAAGGATAGCAGCAGCCACAAAATGTTTATGGAAGCAGACCCACAGTACAAAAAAGTGACCCTTTATGATTCTAACATGAAAATGGTTGCCAAAGAATCCCTGGAGCAATATAAAGCAGGCATAGATAAGG
>JAKFDY010000117.1:0-13964 GCA_036675885.1 Lacibacter sp.
GTTTGGCAGGTTACCATGATGCATTGAAAGCACATAACATTTCATACAGCAAAGAATATGTGCAACATTGTTTTTATGGAGGTATGGTTTTTTCTGAAGTGGAAGAAGCCGTGAACAAACTGCTTACATTAAAACAAAAACCTGATGCGGTTATTACCACAAGCGATAAATTAACAACCGGCTGTGTGAAAACACTCAAACGCCGAGGGTTGGATATTCCGAAAGATATGGGGTTGATCGGGTTCTCCAATTCTGATATTGCTGAGTTGGTTGATCCACCGTTGACAGTGATTCGCCAGCCTGCAGAAGAAATGGGCAGAGCTGCCACTGAATTGTTATTGCAGCTGGTGGAAAGTAAACGGCCGGTGAAAGAATTTGAAAAACGGGTGCTTACGCCTGAGTTGCTGATCAGGGGATCGGCTATAAAACTATAATCTTATTCTTCTTTCTTTTTCACAACAAGGAACCAATCATTTTCCAACGGCAAATAACCGTAATCGTAACAATAGTGATTGGCATCTGTATGGAAGTACAAAAAATACTTGGAAATGGTTTTGCAGATTTTAAATGCTTTGACGAACTTATAGTGGAAGTAAAAACATCAAACGAAGGAATTCAGCCCGAACATGTAGCACAACTGTTGAATTATTTGAAAGTATCCCGTAGCACAGTTGGCTTATTGGTTAATTTTGGCAAACGTAAACTTGAATACCAACGGTTTATTTTAACGGCCGATTGAATTTATATCTGTGTTATTTTGTGTCCATCTGTGGCTTTAATAAATATCTGTGAACAGTTAAATAATGAATATGCAATCTGTGGAACGCAACGAAAGGTTTGAATTAGCGTATCGGTTTGTAACTGAAACGCAGGAAAGCGTGTTCCTTACCGGTAAGGCAGGAACAGGCAAAACAACTTTCCTCAAATATTTGAAAGAGCATAGCGCTAAGAATACGATTGTTGCTGCACCAACAGGCGTTGCAGCTATTAATGCAGGAGGTGTTACGTTGCATAGTTTGTTTCAATTGCCTTTGCATCCATTGTTACCTACCAATGCCGGGAAACAGGAATTACTTTCAAAGATCCGTTACAATAAGCAGCGTTTGCAATTGCTGCGTAAAATGGAAGTGCTCATTATTGATGAAGTAAGTATGGTGCGTTGCGATGTAATGGATGCGATCGATACAATTTTAAGAAGTGTTCGTTACCATCACGATCTTCCATTTGGTGGTGTACAATTATTACTGATCGGTGATCTGTTTCAATTGCCGCCCGTGGCACAAAATCATGAGTGGGCTGTATTGCAGGAGTATTATAATTCAACTTTCTTTTTCGATAGTAAAGCCATACAGGAACAAATGCCATTGCTGATCGAGTTAACAACGATCTACCGGCAAAAAGAAGAACAATTTGTACGCTTGCTCAACAAGGTGCGTAACAATCAACTCGATGCAGATGATCTGGAAATCTTGAATGAACGCTATCAACCTGGCTTTCAAGCCGATCGTGATGAAACATTTATTACACTTACTTCACACAACAACCAGGCAGAATTAATCAACCGTCAGCAATTACAACGCTTAACAGCGCCGCCCTATACTTACAAAGCAACAATTGATGGTGAGTTTCCTGAGAACAGTTATCCTGCGGATGCAGAATTGGTTTTGAGAGAAGGGGCACAGGTGATGTTTCTTAAAAATGATACAGTAAGTAAACGGTTTTTTAATGGAAAGATTGGTGTGGTGCATTCGTTGAGTGATGAGGAAGTGATTGTAAGATGTGGTAATGAAAACATCCGTGTACAAAAAGAAACATGGGATCATTCACGTTACACACTTAATCGTACTGACGGCAAACTGGAACAGGATGTGTTAGGAACATTCGAACAATATCCATTACGATTAGCATGGGCCATTACCATTCATAAAAGCCAGGGATTAACGTTTGAAAAAGTGATGATCGATGCCGGTCTTTCGTTCACCAGCGGGCAGGTATATGTGGCGTTAAGTCGTTGCACAAGTCTTGATGGGATTGTGTTGCTGTCGAAAATTCAGCCCAATGTGATCTTCAGTAATCAACAGGTAGTTGATGGACAAAAAGCATTGTCGCCAAAAGGTTCATTGCCACAACGTTTTGAAGAAGCACGAAAAGCTTTCTCTCAACAGTTACTCGAAGAGTTGTTTACATTTCAACAAACAGCATTGGCGATGAAACTGTTGATGCAGGTTGCAACCAAACATAAATTCGAATTGAATGAAGGTGCAGAAGAATGGATCGGCAGCATGCAATTTCAATTTCAGCAGGAACAGTCGGTAGCCAGGAAGTTTTTGCTCCAGATCAATCAATTACTCAAAGATCAACCCGTTGTTGAAACAAACAGCCAGTTACAGCAACGTGTAAAAGATGCAGTAAATTATTTCATTCCACGTTTTGAAGAATTACAACAGCAGTTAAAACAACATCCGCTTATTACCGAACATAAAACGGCAACC
This sequence comes from Lacibacter sp., assembly GCA_036675885.1. Classification (GTDB taxonomy): domain Bacteria; phylum Bacteroidota; class Bacteroidia; order Chitinophagales; family Chitinophagaceae; genus Lacibacter. The sequence continues at coordinate 2,493 of JAKFDY010000117.1, forward strand.
GATGAAGTGAATGAACAGTTGAACGCATTGTTTACAGCACTGCATATCGAGATATATTACTTGAAATCAGGTTTGCAGCCGTTTTCTATTACTGATCATTTACGGCATAAACTTAATCTCATTACACCTCGTGCAAATCTTACCAGCTATGCAGCAAATAAAAAACAAACTGCTGTCGGCATCAATCATCCCGATTTGTATTTCCGGTTAAAATCATGGCGTGACCGTATTTGCGATGAACAGAATATGCCTATCTATTTATTAGCCAATAGTAACAGCCTGCAGGAAATCTGTACTTATCTGCCTTTAACAAAATCGCATCTGTTATTGCTTTCAGGATTTGGTAAAGCCAAAGCAGATAAGTATGGTGATGAAATAATTGAGATGGTGATGAGCTATTGTGAAGAACATGGTCTTGAAACAAATATTGAGGCAAAAAAAGATAGCCCCAAACGTGAGCGTAAAGAAAAATCAACCCAACCGAGGGAAGATACAAAATCGGTAACGCTTGCCTATTTCAACGAAGGAAAAACAATCAAAGAAATTGCAGCAACACGTAACTTAACCGAAGGTACTATTGAAGGTCATTTGGTTGATCTGATCAAAACCGGCACTGTAAAAGTGGAACAGTTGTTAAGTACAGAAAAGCTTCAAACAATTCTCAACAGGATTGAGTTATATCCGCAACAAACAAATACTGAGCACAAACTTGCTTTGGGCGATTCGTATAGTTTTACAGATGTGCGTGCAGTGCAAAATCACCTGCTGTTTATGAAAGAGAACATTGCGCAGGAATAAATCCTTACTGTTTCCCTTCCAGTTTATTTACATAATCAAGTGAACCGAGTCGCATTCTTAGTGGGATGCCCGTCTTTTGTTCCAGCTTGTATTCGCCAATACACATAAATCCCCAATGACTGAAAGGATTGCCAAGATATGTAGAAATTTTTTTTGAAGAATTGGCCGATAATGGCTGCAGCAGGTTGTATTTGTTAAAAATTGAAGAATGAGTTTTTTGCATCATCTCTTTTTTAACTTTCACAGAATCAATTTGTTGGGCTTTTGGTACGGCTGCAATCAGGAGCAGGATTGTCAGCATTCCGCAAAAATTGTTCCAATTTCTCATTCCTGTCTGTTTTTTTAATATTTTAGCGGCTTGCAATTGCATTGTAAAGTATAAATGTATTGAGAAAATGGCACTGAGTCAGGGACTACATCAAAAATTACTGCAAAAGTTATCGCCCCAGCAAATTCAGTTAATGAAGCTGCTGCAGGTACCTACAGCCAATCTGGAAGAACGGATTAAAGAGGAGCTGGAAGAGAACCCCGCATTGGAACAATCGAATGAAGAAAATGATGACCAGGATACCGGTGAGGTGAAAGACGAATTTGATACTTCTGATGAAGAGGAATATGATCTGGATGGCGGCGAAGACGAATATGACAATATCGACATTCATGAATATGTGAACGAAGGTGATGATGATATTGCTGATTACCGCATGCGTGATGACAGCTATGGTGAACAGGAAGAACATAAAACCACACCCGTAAAACTTGAAACGAGTTTTTACGAAGTGCTGCTGCAGCAATTAGGCATGCTGAAACTGGACAATAAACGCAGGACAATAGCTGAGCAGATTGTTGGCAGTATTGATGATGATGGTTACCTGCGTCGTGAAAACAGTGCTATAGTAAATGATCTTGCATTCAGGCAAAATGTTGATGCTACAGAAGCAGAGGTAGAAGAAGTAATTGAGATCATTCAACATTTCGACCCGCCGGGTATTTGTGCAAGAGATCTGCAGGAATGTTTGCTGATTCAGTTGCGGCTCAAACAAAAAACAAATGCATCGAAGGATATAGAACAGGCCATCACAATACTGGAGAAGTATTTTGATGAGTTTACTAAAAAGCACTACGAAAAAATTCAACGCAGTCTGTCATTGGATGATGAGCAATTGAGAGCGATCATTCAACAGATCATTAAGCTAAACCCCAAACCAGGAGGTAATGTTGGATCAGTAAATAAAGCAGAAACATATATTGTTCCTGATTTCTTCATACTGAATAACGGTGGTAAACTTGAGCTTACATTAAATTCCCGTAATGCGCCTGATCTGCGCATCAGCGAAGGTTACCGTGATATGCTGAAGGAATATGATAAAGGCAGCAAAAGAGATAAGCGTCAAAAAGAAGCGGTTCTTTTCATCAAACAAAAAATTGATGCGGCCCGTTGGTTTATTGATGCCATCAAACAGCGGCAGAATACATTGCTGCACACGATGACAGCTATCATGCGCCACCAGGAAGAATTTTTCCTCACAGGCGATGAAACCAACCTCAAGCCAATGATCCTGAAAGACATTGCCGAAAAAACAGGGTTGGACATTTCAACTGTAAGCCGTGTGGCCAACAGTAAGTTTGTACAAACAGAGTTCGGTACCTATCGTCTGAAATTTTTCTTCAGTGAATCGTTGAGTACAGATAGTGGCGAAGAAGTATCGACCCGTGAAGTGAAAAAGATCCTCTTTGATATGGTTGATGCTGAAGAAAAACGAAAACCACTGAGTGATGAACGTTTAACCGAACTCCTTCAGGAAAAAGGCTATAATATTGCACGCAGAACCGTGGCAAAATACAGGGAGCAGTTGAATATTCCTGTGGCCAGGTTACGTAAACAATTATAAGTATGATGGAACATTTGGTGATTAATGAAGAAGGAAACCTGGATGTAACTCCTGAAAAATATCCGGCTGCGTTGAAAATTCCTGCATTGATCTTTTCGTATTTATTTCACCCGCTTTTTATTATTGGCTGGGTTGTGCTGTATCTCTTATATAGGAACAATCTTGTGTTTCTTGGTGTTGATCCTGAAACAAGAATCATTTATTTTTTGCGGGTGTTTGGCACAAGTATTTTTTTGCCGATCGTAACTGTATTATTGTTGAAAGGACTTGGGTTTATCCAATCAATTCAATTGCCTACACAGAAAGACCGCATCATTCCATATGTTGCCTGCATTACTTTTTTCTTTTGGACCTACTACGTATCAAAACAATTAGGTGACCCCGCTGAGTTGCGTGCATTTTTGTTAAGTGCATTTGTTGCTTCCAGTGCTTCACTCATTATTAATAATTATATGAAGGTGAGTATGCATGCAATTGGTGTTGGCGGCATGGTAGCTTTTTTTGTACTCCTGCTTTTTGCAAATAAATTAGATGATGTGTTTTCATTATTAGCAGCAGTGCTTATTGCCGGTATTACCTGCAGCAGCCGGTTGATCGTAAGTGATCATAAGCCTTTAGAAATTTATACCGGTCTTATTGCCGGCATCGTCATTCAGCTTGTGGCATGGATGATCGTACATTAAAAAACCCCGGCAGGAATGCCAGGGTTTTTTAATCATCAGGAACTCGAATCTCAATCGGTTAAAAGGTTTAACAGGTTTAACTGTTCAGTATCGTTGATTTTGTTTTGTATTCTTCAGTTGGGTGATAGATAAATAAAAGACTTCCGTTTTTAATGCTGTTAATGATGGCCTTTGTTTGTTTTGTTGGTACAGCAGGGCAACCAAGGCTGCGACCTAAATAACCATTATTGTCAGCAAACTGACTTGTTACATAATCTGAACCATGTAATACAATAGCACGTTCAAAAGCATTATCATTAATTCCTTTCTCTAAACCCTGAAGCCGTAATGCATATCCTTTTCCTCCGTAATAGGGTTGCATGGTGAGGTAAAAACCGAGGCTGCTCTTATTTGATTCTGGTTTGTTTGAAAATTCAGTTGCATAAATAAGTCCACTCTTGCGGCCATGTGCAACCAGTGTTTGAAAAAGGATCTTGCCTTCTTCCATATCAATTACAAACAAACGCTTTTCAGAAGATGGCTTGGAGAAATCAGCAATCGTCAGCACATCTTTTTTCGACATTCTGCCTTGCTCCAAAAGTTTATAGTAACCCTCATACGCCAGTTCAAATGCTTCTTCCTGCAAACCAGCTTGCAGCAGGTGAAGTGTATCGTAAATGCTGTCAGCCTTTGCAACTATCATTTCTTCTGCATTCAATTCAGCCTTGGCTGCTTCATTCGTTTCTTTTAAATAATGTGTAAGTGTTCCGGCATCGGGGCTGTTACCGGCAATAGCAATTGGTATTTGTAGTGTGATGAATGCTGTAATAAGAATATACAGCAGGTTGGGACGGAATATTTTCATAGTTAAGTGGTTTAACGGATGTTGGATTTTTAAAAATAATAAAAGTTTCGCTTTCACCAAACTCATAGCTGGTAACGATTTAATGTGAAAAATAGTATCTCAGGCAGCAGAGTTGTTCTGGAACTAAGTGTTTTGTAGTATAGCCTGTTGGTTAGTGAGAGCAATGCAAAGGTAGGCCGATGCTTTTAGCCGGGATGTTAAAAAAGGGTTTGAATTCGACAAGAATGTGCCCGCAAGAGCCGCCCAGTTATGCGAATGGTTCTATTTATGTTCTAATTTGCAGCTCTTATAAGTATGCAATACCCCATCTATCTTGATTATAATGCCACAACTCCCTGTGACCCAAGGGTGATGGAAGAAATGCTGCCTTATTTTACCAGCAAATTTGGAAATGCAGCCAGCCGAACACATGCGTATGGATGGGTTGCCGAGGAGGCAGTGACGATAGGCCGGGAGAGGGTTGCCAAACTGATAGGGTCAGATCCATCTGAGCTGATCTTTACTTCCGGGGCAACCGAAGCTGTTAATCTTGCCTTGCGGGGTGTATATGAAACCTATCAATCAAAAGGGAACCATATTATTACCTACCAAACGGAGCATAAAGCGGTGTTGGATACCTGCGCTTATTTAGAAAAACAGGGTGCAGTAGTAACCTATCTTCCTGTTGATGAGAATGGACTGCCCGATCTGTCTCTGCTCGAAAAAAGCATACATACTGATACAATTTTAATTGCAGCGATGTACGCCAATAATGAGACAGGTGTTTTGTTCCCGATAAAAGAGATGGCAACCATCGCAAAAAAATGCGGGGTGCTTTTTTTCAGTGATGCAACGCAGGCAGTTGGGAAAATTCCTGTGGATGTATTGAAAGATGAGATTGATCTGTTGGCTTTATCTGCACACAAACTTTATGGTCCTAAAGGAGTGGGTGCTTTGTATGTACGGAGAAAAAATCCCAGGGTAAAACTAAGCCCGCTATTGTATGGTGGTGGTCACGAAAAAGGTTTGCGTAGCGGCACGTTAAATGTGCCCGGCATTGTTGGCTTGGGAAAAGCATGTGACATTTGTTTGTTAGAGATGCAGAGCGATCGCTTACGAGTTGAACAATTGCGTGATCAATTGCTGAATGGATTGTTGCAGCTCGGGTGCACCACTCTTAATGGCGACAAAAACTTTTTACTTCCGCATGTAGCAAATGTTTCATTTGATTTTTCCGGAGCTGCACAACTCATCGGCCAGCTTAGTAAACATATTGCTGTATCATCGGGCTCGGCATGTACTTCTGCTTCCGCAGAGCCTTCGCATGTATTAAAAGCAATGGCGTTGAAGGATGAACTTGCGGTTGGTTCTATCCGTTTTAGTTTAGGGCGTTTTACAACTGAAGAGGAAATTATAACTGCATTGAATAAGATTAAACAAGTTGTACAGGATATGCAAACTGTTTAACTAAATAGTTCGATCATTATTTTTATTTATCTGTTTGTTGTTTGAATAACAGATTACAAAGTAAGTTATTCGCAACTATTCAATCCTGAGTAATGACTAGATAAAATAGTTTAACAGCAAAACACCTATCAACCCTAAAATGGAAATAAGCGTTTCCATTACCGTCCACGATAAAAATGTTTGTTTGAGTGTAAGATTAAAAAACTCTTTGAACATCCAGAAACCGGAATCATTAATGTGTGATCCGAATACACTACCTGTTCCTACAGCCAACACCATCAGCTCGGGCGACACAACACCTGATGCTACTAACGGTGTTACCACACCCGCAGCAGTTATTCCTGCAACTGTAGCAGAACCAATTGCAACACGTAACAATGCTGTAACCACCCATCCGAAAATAAGTGGAGGCATTTGCCATTTACCACTGAATGAAGCAATGTATTTATCTGTGCCGCTATCCTGCAACACCTGTTTAAACACACCACCTGCTGTTATGATCAATAAAATAAGAGCTATACCTGCAATGGCATCAGCAAGCCATTTCATGGTTGTTTCCATTGTTTTGCCTGCCCTGATACCGAAATACCAGATAGCAATAAAAACGGTTAACAATAAAGCAATCGTTGTATCGCCAATGAAAAGAATTATTTTCTTCGGCAGTTGATCGGGCAAAAAATTATCAGCTATTACAGCCAATGTAATTAACAACACGGGTAGCAAACCAATTAAAAAACTGGGAAATGCGGCTGGCAATTCCCGTTCAACGCTTTGTTGAGGTGAAAGAAATGTTCCTGCTATTTTTACTTCGATACCTTTCAGCAAACGACCTAAAAAAGGACCGGCAACTAGTACAACTGGTATTGTAATCAACAAACCATAGATCAATGTTTTTCCCATATCTGCATTAAATGCATTTACCAGGAAAACAGGACTTGGGTGTGGCGGAAGAAAACAATGCGTGGTAGATAATGATGCAGCCATTGGGATAGCAACGTATAACAATGGAAGTTTTGCTTTACTTGCAATAGAAAAAACCAACGGCACTAATATGACAAAGCCTGCATTATAGTAAAGTGGAATACCAATCAGAAAACCAGTCAGTAATACAGCCCATTGGATATTTTTTTGTCCAAATCCATTGATCAGCGTGGTGGAAATTTTTTCAGCAGCTCCACCCGCTTCCAGTACCTTACCCAATATAGCACCAAGACAAATGATGAGCGCCAATCCTCCTAATGTGTTACCAACTCCTTTTTCAACTGATTTAATTACCTGCATTGGTTCCATCCCCAGAAAAAGACCGGCAAGAATGGCCACCAGCACCAACGATAAAAAAGGACTTACCTTTTTGTAGGTTAAAAATATCTGTAAACAGATGGCAAGAAAAATGACAAGTAGTTCCATGTTTTTTTGGTTGAGTGCGCCGTAATATTATTTCAGCTTCGCCGAATACTTAACACGGCATTTAATGCAGGTTTAGGCTGATGATTTCGATCCCATAACAACGGGTAGTTCGTACGGTTTGGAATTGGATAATCGTTTTTCCAATTCATCCCATCCTGCACACCCCACAATGTAACTCTTGCAATTTTTTCTTTTCGTTTGTAAAAGATAGTGAATAGTTCTTCATACCGCTTGGTCAATAAATTCTGAATACTATCCGGTAATCCATTTCTGTACGGATCAAGGAACGTTTTAAACTCTTCCAGTTGAAATTGTTTATCACTCATTCCCTGTCCGATGATCTGTCCTTCTTTTGTTAAAGGCAATACATCTACATCCAACTCAGTGATCATTACTTTCACACCACATGCTGCATACGCATCAATGGCTGCTTCAATGTACTCTGTTTTCGGGTAGTTCAATCCCCAATGTCCCTGCATACCAACTCCATCGATCCGGATGCCTTCTTTCTGCAGCATTTTTACAAGTCGAACAATACCGTCTCGTTTTGCGGGACGCCATGCATTAAAATCGTTATAGTATAATTCTGTGTTGGGTGCAAACTCACTGGCAAACTTAAACGCATACTTTACCAATGTGTCGCCATTGCCAAATGCATTTACCCATGTAGTTGGGCGATAGCTGCCATCGTTATCAATTACTTCATTCACCACATCCCATGCATGCACTTTGCCGACATATCTTCCTGCAACTGTTTTAATGTGATTGCGAAGCTGCTCGATCTGTTCTGCTTTTGAATTTTGTTTGCCGCTTGCATTGGTAAAAAACCAGGCGGGAGTTTGATTGTGCCAAACCAATGTGTGACCAATGATAAACATTTTATGTTTTTCACCAAAAGCTACAAATGCATCTGCCGGACCAAAATTAAAAACGTTTGGTTGCGGATTGATCAATGCAGCTTTCATACTGTTCTCCAACGTAATTGTATTGAAGTGCTTTACCACAATATCCTGCGATGCTTTATCTGAACCTGAAACGATCGCATCGTTCACTGCAACGCCCATATGAAAGGCATCTTTATAAACGTCTTTTAAAACCGATCCGCTACCTGCACCTTTACCAGCACGTTTCGGTTGACTGCAACCAAGCAGCAGCACCGTAACTGCAAACGAAAGAAATAGTTTTTGTTTCAACATAATCTGTTTTAATGAACAACAGTTTGTTCCTGAAAAAGGAGATAACTATTTTACTGTATTATGCAATGTACCGATACCATCGATACTGATGCTTATTTCATCACCACTTTGCAAAGTGAAATCGCTGGCGGGCACAATTCCCGTTCCTGTCATAATTAAACAACCATGCGGAAACGAGCATTCACGATAAACAAATGAAGCCAGTTCCTGGGGAGTGCGCTTCATTTGACTGATGGCGATCGTTCCTTCAAACACTACTGCCGCATTTCGTTTAATAGAAAGATGAATCGATGTTTCGGGTTTGAGTGGTTGGTTTGTAAGATAGATACATGGACCTACTGCTGCACAACCATCATATGTTTTTGCCTGTGGCAGGTACAACGGATTTTCACCTTCAATACTGCGGCTGCTCATATCGTTACCCACTGTGTAACCAATAATTTTTCCGGAAGATGTAACAACCAGTGTGAGCTCCGGTTCGGGTACATCCCATGTACTGTCTTTACGGATGCGTACAAAATCATTGTGACCTACAACACGATGAAATGAGCTTTTGAAAAAACATTCCGGTCGTTCGGCTTCATATACTTTACTATAAAAATCAGCTCCACCTGCTGCCTTGCTTTCTTCCTGCCGACCCACCATACTGCGATAGTAAGTTACACCACAAGCCCATAACTCCTGGTTGCTACCCATAGGTGGCAACACTTCATTAATTAATGTTTTATCGGATGCAGTCAATTTAGAAGTAAGCGCTTTTGCTTTTTCAAACACATCGTCATTGTTAATAAACTCATCCCAGCTTTCATCTGTAACTAAAAAAAACTGATCTGCCTGTTCAATAACAACTCCTTCCTGGGTCTTAAATAATTTCATGTTTGTATGATTATCTGTTTATTTATTTGTGATATCACTCCATAGCCAGATCAATGATTCCGGTAATATGCTGCCACCGTGTTTGCCACTATGTGTTCCGGTTCCTTTTACAAACTTTAACTCGTAACCTTTGAATTTTAAGGCTGATTCCATTTCAAGATTAGCAAGCCACCAGTTTCCATGTTCGTTATCAAGATCATTCGTACCGTCCTGCATAAAAATTTTGATCTCTTTCTTTTTATGCTTGCGGATGATTGACGGATAGTTATTACCTCCACGGATATTTGTATAGCTTCCTATATGACTCAATACTTTGCTGAAGTATTCAGGATGTTCCCATGCAGCTGTAAATGCACAGATAGCCCCACTTGATAAACCGCCAATTCCATGCATCTTCGGATCGTTGCTGATATTATATTTCTTTTTCAGTTCAGGAATAAGTTCATCCATCAGCATCACAGCATAACGATCATCCAGTACATCATATTCATCCGCACGGTTTCTTGCGGCAAACCTGTTTTGTGGGTAGTCTTTGGTATTATGCCCCGGGTTTACAAACAAACAAATAGTAACAGGTAATTTCTTTTGGTGAATTAAATTGTCATAAACAATAGGAACACGAAAGTCGCCTGAATCGTTTAAATAACTATGTCCATCCTGGAAAACCATTAATGCTGCAGGTTTCGACGAATCGTATTGTGCAGGTATGTATACATAGTACTCACGGAAATTATTATAAATCTTGCTTTGCCATTCATGTTTCGTCACACTACCCTTAGGTACGCCATCTTTTCGTTGCGAATCAGGGCCGAGCTTATAAAGCGAATCCTGTGCTGCACATGCAGCGGATGTAACTAAGAAAATGACGAATAAGAACTTCTTCATGCCGGTTGACAATTTATTTTCTCATTTTAAACCGCAACACCTGCATATGATTACTGATGTACAATGTTTTTTCATCAGGGCTTAATGCACAGTTTGATGCTGGATGACCGAGTTTTAATTTGCCTAGCACTTTTCCTTCTTTGTTGAAGATCCAGATGCCGCCCGGGCCTGTTGCAAATACATTTCCGTTTTTATCAACCTTTAACCCATCAGGTAAACCGGGTTGTCCCTTCGCTGCTGCAATGTTGTTATAGAACAACCGTCCATTGGTTAATGAGTCGCCTTGCACATCGTAGATAAACCAATTAGGATTCTTTCCATCTGAACTTGCAACAATGAGTTGATGTTCGCCCGGCAGGAATGCAATACCATTCGGACGTGGAATACTATCAATCAATAAAATCACTTCGCCATTTGTTTTTACTTTGTACACACCGTTGAACGGTAATTCTTTTTTTGGATCATGATCGCTTTGTGATTCTAATCCATACGGTGGATCTGTAAAAAATAATTCACCGGCACTATTGTACACTGCATCATTCGGACTGCTGAAACGTTTGCCTTGATACTTGTCTGCAAGCGTAATAAATTTTGGAGCAGGTTGATTGATCGGCGCATCCATTCTTGCCATTTGCCTGTTACCATGCTGACATAAAACAAGATTGCCATTTGCATCTAATAACAAACCATTGCTTCCTGTTTCGCCAGCACGTTTGATTGTACCGGTATAACCGGAAGGAGTGAGATATATTTCTTTGCCTTTTGCTTCCGTCCATTTATAAATAGTATTAGTTGGCACATCAGAGAACAACAGCATGTTTTCTTTTTCAATCCACAAGGTTCCTTCGCTCCATACAAAACCTTCAGCAATGATCTCTGCTGTTGCATCTGCATCAATAATTGAATCAAGTGCAGGATCAATACGTTCAATAGTTCCGGTAGTTTTGTACATTGGTTTGTTCTGTTGTTGATTGCTGCAGGAAAGTATTGCAACAATGAGTAATATCCATGCAATTTGTTTCATAATTATATCTGTTTCAAAAGACCCACCCCAACCTCCCGCCGAACGGGACAGGCACTCCCAAGAGGGGATAAGCTTCCTTCAACGTTTGATCAATTTTTTATCATTTGGTTTTCAAATCTGTTTTCATCCATCGCATCTGCGTCTTTGCTGTATTATTCCCCCTTCAGGGGGTTAGGGGGTTTAATGTGAATCTCTCGTTACCACGCTTCCCGAACTTCCCTGTAAAAAATCCAGATCAGCACCTTTGTCTGCGCCCATTACATGTTTAATATACATACTCACATAACCACGGCTGGCTGCAGGTTTCGGTGTGAGCCATGCTGCTTTTCGCTTCGCCAGCTCTTCATCACTCACATGTAATTGCAATAATCTTTTTTCTACATCCAGTTCAATCATATCGCCATTCTGTACCAATGCCAAT
>JAKFDY010000118.1:0-2011 GCA_036675885.1 Lacibacter sp.
TGATGCTGCAACATCCCTGGGATCTTTGGTTCAGCAACGGAAAACCAAAAGAGTGGGCACCACGCATCAGAACCGTACTCGAAAAATTATTAACTGATGCACCACTTCATCCCGGTGCCAATCATTATTACATACATGTAATGGAGCCTTCGCCTTATGCATCGCTTGCCACAGCAAGTGCCGACAGGCTGGGAAGTCTCACGCCTGCTTTATCGCACATGGTGCATATGCCTTCACATATTTATTTACGCACGGGTAATTATAGTAAAGGAGCTGCAGTGAATGAAGATGCAGTAAAGAGTTATAAAAACGTAGTACAATTATTTGCTCCCGCTGCCGGTGCCGATTTTTTATATGTGATCCACAACCTGCACATGCAAACCAATCATGCCATCATGAGTGGTAATAGCAAATATGCCATTGAAAGTGCAAAGCAAACTGCAGCCAGCATACCTGCCGATTATTTATTGATGGAAGGAGCGCTTGGCAATTACCTGCAATACATTTATTGCACAAACATTTTAGTTGATGTGCGTTATGCACGTTGGGATGCATTACTTGAAATGAAACAGCCGCCTGCAAAACAGGTTTATTCAAATGTACTGTATCATTTTGGAAAAGGAATGGCCTATGCACATCAACAAAAACTGCCAGATGCAAAAAGAGAATATGGTTATTTAAGAGATTTATTAAAAGACAGTACACTTTCATTGCCATTCGCTCCCTTCTCTCCTTCCATCGATGGCGCCATGGTTGCAGCTAATTTACTCGCAGGAACAATTGCACTTGCGCAAAAGAATAATACAGTTGCCATTGAGCATTTCAGTAAAGCAGTTACAACAGAAGAAGAAATGGTGTACAACGAACCAAGAGATTGGTTACTCAATCCAAAACATTATTTAGGTAACGCTTACCTGCAACAGAAACAATGGAAAAAAGCAGAAGAAGTTTTACTCAGCGATCTGAATAACAACAATGATAACATCTGGGCCATGACGGGTTTGCACACTGCTTACCTTCAACAAGGAAAAACAAAAGAGGCAACTGCACTGCAACAGAAATTAAAAAAAGTAAGCAGCAATGCTGAAGTAAAAATTGCAGCACCGGTTCTTTAAGGAGCAAGACCTGCTTTTACAAAATCACTTACCAGGTAACTGATGAGTTTTCCGGTAGTTTCACTTTTACGACCATCACTTAACAAGGTAGCTCCTTCGCAAATGTGCAGGTAAGCCGCTTTTGAATCAGTAGCAGCAAAATTGATGTATTGCCTTGCATGCAGTTTACCGATACCAACCGGAGTAACGGCGCTGCTGAGTGTATGCTCAATGCAATCAAGATCAAGTTCAATTCCGGTGTAGGTATCTTCTGTAAAGCCTGTAGCATGTGCTACTGCCTGTATGAAGTTTCTTTTTTCATGAACAAAAATATCTTCGTATGTAATGAGATCGAAGAATGGATTATTGACGATATCGATCCACACGTTTTGCGGAATATAATTTTCATGCACACCTATTACACAATATTTCTGTAAATAACCATCGTCTTCTGCATAGCGAAATCCATTGCCGCTGTGTCTTCCTTCTGCCGGACGGTAATCAGTATGCGCATCAAGGTTAATACAATTGATTTGCGCCAATTGCACTTTACCTGCTTTGTACAATCCTTTTGCTGCACCTTTTATAAGTGGATAAGCATTGTTATGTCCGCCACCAATTACGATTGGCGTTTTGCCAACAGAACTGATCTTCATCATCATGGTTTCCACTTCTTCATCAATCACATGCACAGCATGGCGATAAGCATCCAGTTTCTCCTCATGCCCTTGCGCATTTTCTTCGATCAACGATTCAAGATGTGTAAAGTCAAAATGACCTAGCAATAAAACTTCATCGCCCTGCAAAAAATCATTGCTTTGAATATTGAGGAACGATGTTAAAAAAGGGAACCACGCAGTATCAGCACCACCCACTCCATCGTTTGCCCTTACACCAATATCTTCCGGCACACCAAA
>JAKFDY010000119.1:0-2195 GCA_036675885.1 Lacibacter sp.
ATTACCCGGATTATCAGCCGTTACCAAAACAGTAATACTATCGGTGTTGCTGCAGCCATTTATATCCTTTGCTGTTACAATATAACTTGTTGTTGCCAATGGCGACGCAATTGGATTTGGTATGAATGGGTTATTTAACGTGCCAGAGGGCATCCATGTATATTGGACAGCGCCTGTAACATTTAGTTGGCTGGTTGACGTACTGCAATCAACATCATTTGATTTTAAGGTTTGGAGAACGGGTAGTGGATTAATGGTAACTGTTGTAGTGAGGGTTTCAGAAATATTGCAAAGTGTATCTGATATAGTAACGTCATAAGCGGTGGTGCTCGTTGGATAAGCAAATGGATTGGGAGCATTGATGCTGGATAGTGAATATGCCGGGCTCCAGAGATAAACATCTCCGCCTGAAGCAACCAGCCGTACGTTATCTCCCACGCAAACAGCGGAAGAGGAGTTAACAGTAAATGTGTTTGGTTGCCTTACTTTCACAAGAACTGAATCAATGCTGCTGCAATTGTCAGCATTTGAAACTATCACTTTGTAACTTGTTGTCAAGGACGGAGTCGCAGCAGGATTAGAAATGGCGGCATTGCTCAATGAATTTGTTGGAGACCAGTTGTAGGACGATCCACCCATGGCATTTAATTGTATGCTGCTGCCGCTGCAGATCAATGTGTCGTTTGAAATGCTAACTATTGGAATTGGTTTAACGGTAACAATAACACTGTCTCTGCCAGTGCAACCAAAACTGTTGGTGCCCGTAACAATGTATTTTGTTGTTGAAGTTGGATTGGCAACGGGGTTAGCAATTTGAGGATTGGACAAACCGTTTGATGGCAACCATACATAATTTAAAGCACCGGAAGTGTTTATTTGCATAGATGATCCGGAACAAATAGCAGAATCGGCACTGGTGTTTATTATCGGGCTGTCAACGGTAATTTTTACACTATCTCTTGTAATAATTATTGGTGTAAACGAAATGTCGTCTAAAGCAAAATCATTGCCTGTATAGATCTGGTTTTGATTTACAATTGAAATTGTTGCAGAGGAATTGTTTCCGGAATTCCAAGTAGTATAAAATCTATCCCATATACAGCTAGTATTATTTGCCGTAAATATTTGTCCTATGGTAATTCCATTGATTGAAAACTGTAAGCTTGCAGGGTTTACACTTGTTATATGTTGCAGCCAGGTTTCAAATGCATAATTGGTGTTGGGTTGTACTGCAACTGTTTGTGACCATACTTTTACATTCACTATCTCTGCACCATTAACCAACATCATGTTGCCATTACTACCAGCGCCGGTATGATCTTGACAAGGAGTCATTTGTGGATGCCAAGCTAACACGTTATTGCTTACTGTATAAACTCCTGCATTAAATCCTGACGACGGTGAATATAGGTAATCTGATAAGAACCCAGTATTACCTGCTGAAAAGTTGCCGTTAACTACAAGATTAGTCCCTCTTTTTTCAGAAGTTAGATGATAAGTGATGTTTGCAGGAGATGATGTTACTGGATTTTGAATGGAGGGGTCGTTTAAATAAGTGGCAGGCGACCAGCAATAAGATGTAGCAGGTGCTGCTTTTAATTGTTTGGTGTTTCCTATGCATATAGTTGTATCAGAGGTTAAAATTGTTTGATTATCGTTCTGCACAGCAACGGAAAATGTTTTTCGAACCGTATCAGAACAATTTGCAAATTTCTGGATCATTGTTACAGCATAATTGCCAGCAGTTGCATACGTATGAGTAACAGTTGAAGATCCATTCGCTGTGTTTGTGTCTCCAAAATCCCACGAAATACTTTGATAACCTGTAGCTGTAGTTGAGAATGTAAGCTGGTAAGGATTACATACATTTTGTTTAAAAGAGAAATCATTTTTTGCGGAGCATGAAAGCGTGCAGCTGTCTGCTACAAATGTGCATGAAGAATTGGTTGAATTAATAGAGGCGCTACCAACAAGAGTTCCGTTCCATGATGCATTTCCTTGTTTATTAAGCAGGTTATCGAAGGTATAGTATGCAAGTAAACCAGTTTGTGTTGACGGACTTGGCAGCGATGAGTTCATATAAGTTTTGATCTCTGCCTGGGTACGAGCCACATTCCAAATGCGAACTTCATTAATAAACCCGTTTAGGTTTTCAGTAACCCCAAGAGTGCCGGGTGCAAAATCTCCAATAGTTG
>JAKFDY010000120.1:0-15349 GCA_036675885.1 Lacibacter sp.
ACCCACTGCATATTTTCGTTGAAATGGATATGCCCAGCCATAGCCATCTGCCACAGCTTCGGGATCAAAATATTTTTTGATCTCAGAAAACTCAAACAGGTTTTCTCCCGTAACAAACACACGCAGACGATCGATCTTATATCGTTTCGTGAGTGATGCCGGTAATGTATAACCTGCAGTAAGGTTTTTTAACCGCAGGTAAGCAGCATTCAACAAATACTTTGTTTGTGCAATATCCAAACCTGAACCATAATTATTATCGGCTAACCATGACTGTAATACCGGGAAATAAGAGTTGGTATTTGCATCTGCAAGACCAGCCGCTATATATGATTTAGAATGCCTGTCTCTATCCGTACCTGTTTCAGAAGCACCTCTATAGTAATTCAGGTTCCATGGATAAATACCGGCATAAGGTTGCTGGTATGGTCCCCAGAACAAATAATGATGTGGATAGAAATCTTTTTTGCCTACACCCTGTATAAACATTGAAAGATCAAACCCATTCCAATCCATATCGAGGTTAAGACCAAAACGGAAACGTGTACTGTTATCGCCGATTATTTTTAAATCACCGGGATTGGTTTGCGTATTACCGAGTGTGATCTTATTATCCTTATTCTGATCTACATACTTCGGCCATCCTTCTACAATGCTTAATGCACCCCAGGGAACAATTGCAGACTGGTTGAGACTATTGATCTCGTCTTGCGTTTTGAAATAGCCATCGTTCTGCAAACCCCATATCTCACCAACATATTGACCTTTGCGCCAATTGTTCAACAGTAAAAGATCATTCTTATACTTGGTGATTTTTGTGCGTGAATCAGAAAGAAGAAATTTTGCACCAAAGCTAAACGGCTTAGAGGCGATCGTGAAGTTATCACGATAAGCAACCGTTAATTCAAATCCTTTTGTTGCAAGATCAGCAACGTTTTGCACTGGTGCACCTGTTCCTAAAGCAGCAGGCAATTCGGCATCAGGCCCCAACATGCCAATTGTTTGGCGGATAAAATAATCAAAACCAACCAAGACCCGGTCTTTCAATAACCCAATATCAGTACCTACGTTAAACGTTCTCACTCTTTCCCAGGTATATGTATCAGGATCTACACGTAACAAAGGAGCACCTGATACAATGGTTGGGAAAGCGTTATTGATCAAATAAGATGACCTTGCTGTCGGCAGGGTTTGTATAAAACCAAAATCTCCTACACTCTGGTTACCGAGATCGCCATAAGATGCACGGAACTTAATCGTCGGAACATGTTTGGTGAGTGATTGCAACCATGGTTCATCACTGGCTATCCATGCAGCAGAAACAGATGGGAAAAAGCCATAACGACGTTCTTTTGGAAAACGTGATGAACCATCTTTCCGGCCATTGGCTTCAATAATATAGCGGTCTTTAAACTTATAATGAATGCGGCCAAACGCACTCCGCAAGGCATAAGTTGTATAATAGGGATTAATAGTTGCTGTACCGGTTGTGAGTGCTATATAAGGCAGCGATGATGAAATCAATACATCCCTGGAAACCTGTTCATACGACCAGACATATTCTTCCTGGTTAACACCACCCAGTAATCTGAATTCATGATCAGCACCAATGCGTTTTGTATAATTTGCATAGAGATCAAAAACATCATGCTTTACATTTCCATTGCGGATGGTAACAGAACCACTGCCTCCCTCTTCCCTGATATCACCAGGCCCGTAACCAATCTTATACTTTTGATAATCGGTATTGTATTTCCAGAGTTCCCGTTTAAAACTTGCACTTCCTGTAACCTGCAGATCATTGTTTAAGAAACTGGCCGTGCCTTTAAAGATATTCTGGAAACCAAACCGGTTTTGTTCATTACGTCCGCCATTAGTGAGTTTAGCACCCAATTTGCCAGCACCTGTATTGGCCCATGTACCGTCAGGATTTTTGGCTACATCGGTTGGTTGCAGGTAATAAAGATCAGTGATGTTATAACTAGGCGAAGAAGCAGTTGTTTGGTAAACGTTCAGGTTGTTATCGATCTTTAATCCTTTGATTGGAGTAAAGGTTACACGTGCCCTTAGTCCATAACGTCTCCAGTCATCTTTGGCTAATTTGTTCAACCCGTTTTCTTTGGTAAAATCAGAAGAAATCAAATAGTTGAAAGGTTTTCCTTTCGTTATCTCAGACCCACCGCTGAATGAAAGGCTGTGGTTTTGTGAAAGATTTGATTTGTTAAAGAAGTAATCGTTCCAGTTATTGTTCCCCATATACATCCACCTGTTTGGATTGTTGGGATCAACACGGGTATCTTCTACTCCCGGATTATCGGAACGGTCTTTCGCCCATTGATAATGATAATCGGAATAGTTTATATAATCCCATGGTGTATTATCAGTAGATGTTTCTAATACTCTTGAATAGATATAAGGATCGGTCACCATGTCGGGCATTACTGTACGACGTGACCATGAAAAATAATTGTTATAGCTGATGCGTTGTTTTCCCCCACTTGCTCCCTGTTTGGTAGTAATTAAAATAACTCCGTATGATGCACGAGCCCCATAGATTGCTGCCGAAGCTGCATCACGAAGTACAGTAATGGATGCAATATCATTAGGGTTGAGACGAAGCATATCATCTGTTGCAGCTGCAACTCCGTCAATCACAAACAGGGGAGCAGCACCGCCTCCTGTAAGTGTGGTAATGCCACGTACATTAATATTAGGAGTAGAACCGGGTCTTCCACCTGAATAAGTGATGTTAAGACCTGGCGTAAGTCCCTGTAATCCCTGGAATACATTAGAGATCGGCCTTTTTGCCAATTCCTTTCCTGAAATCTGGTCAATGGCGCCGGTAATATTTACTCTCTTTTGCAGGCCATAGCCCACCACCAGGATTTCGTTCATCGTTTTCTCTACCGCCTCCAGTGTAATGAACACCGAGGTTCTTCCAGCTACTTCAATTTCCTGTGCGTTATATCCAATAAAGGAAAAGATAAGTATGGCGTTTTCCGGCACTTTTAATTCAAACTCACCTTTGCTGTTTGTAGTTGTTCCAATATTGGAATTTTTTAACTGTACACTTACACCAGTCAATGGTTCACCCATACTGTTCAATACTTTACCAGCAACAGTTACATCCTTGTTTTCGGAGCCAACAGGGGCAATCACTACAAGATTATTCCCCATCATCCTGAAGCCGAGATTTGTATTGTTGAGCACTTCTGCCAGGAGTTGTGTGATGGTGAAATCCTTTACATCCAGGCTGACTTTTTTATTGGGAGGGAGATAATCATCGTTATAAACAAACCGGAAGTTTGTTTCTTTTTCAATCAGATCAAATGCCTTTTCCAGGTTGACTCTTGAAATTTTCATTGAAATTTTCTGCGAGAACCCTGTTGCACTAACCTGCATACAGAACACAAACAAAAAGAAAACTGAGAATTTCATGATAAGAAGCAGTTTACGATAGCTGCGTTGTGGGCGCAGCCATCTTACCAGTAGGCTTTTTTGCATACCTTTGAGTTGTTATTGGTTAAATAAAATTGTGGCGAACGTCAAGACAAAACAGTATCAATAGCCAATGATCCAACGGGGAATGGGCAAACATTTCCCGTTTTTTATTTGGCTATGACTTTCTTTTTTTGCTGGTTAAGTAAAAAGTGATTGTGTCATGTTGCAGTTGTTTTGGTTGTGAATAATAATAAAAGAGTTCACGGTTTTATTCGATCCAGATGATACCGCTACTGTCTTTTTTGTAATGAAAAGTTCCGGTTGCTTCAAGTATTCCCAATATTTCATCGAGGCTCTGCCCTTCAAACACACCTGTAAAATGGAGCGTCTTTTTATCTTCAGTTCTGAACCTGATCTCAGTTCCAAACCAATTCTCCAGCAACAAAGCAACTTTTATCAACGGCGTTTTTTTAAAAGCAAGCTGGTTGTTTACCCAGGCCGTTTCCTGCTGAACAGAGTCATCGATAAGAATCATTTTCTCAGGCACTGTATTCAACAAAACTGTTTCCGGCGCTCTGGTTATCTCCACTGCTTTTTGTGCACTAATTGTTGTTGAGAGTGTGATCTTTTCATTTGGCTTTAACAGGATGCTTCTTTTTTCTTTGCCACCTGTGATCACTTCTACCGAGCCATGAACAAGAGAGGTTACGGCACTGTCTTCGTCGGGGTATGCTCTTACATTGAAACCGGTGCCCAATACTTTTATGTCGAATGTTTTTGTGTGTACAATAAAAGGTTGTTTGGCATTTTTCGCTACTTCAAAATAAGCTTCGCCCTGCAGTTGCACTGCTCTTGTTTTACCATTGAACTGTTTAGGATAATCGAGTGTGCTGCCTGCATTCAACCAAACCTTCGATCCGTCTGGTAATACAATCTGCGAACGTGAACCCTTTTGTGTTACCAACTGTTGCCCATAAACCACAGCTTGTTTATCATCACCAGCAGAAGGCCACCATTGCCATGCAGCAAACAATGCGATTGCAATACAGGCTGCAGCAGCATATCGCCAGATGCTTCGCAGCTTTCCTTGCTTCAATGGTTCAACGATCAATTCTTCCTCACCACTGGTTTCCTCCACCGCATTTGCTAAACGTTGCTGATGCTGTTCATAAAGCGACGCAACTTTACCCGGCTGATAATAGTTATAAGTTTCCTTCCAATCGCTGGCGAGCACTTCATTTACATAAGACACATACGAATGCTCCTGTAATAATATACGCAGCTCTTCCTCTTCATCCTGCGTTATCTCCCCGGCCAGTTTTTTGGCCATGAGATTCCATATTTTTTCAGTTTCTGATTTATCCGACATAGTTGCTATTTAACAGGGACAGTAGTAACAGGGAAAACTCCCTAAAGGATTTGAAAAAAATTATTTACTGCGAAGGAAATCGGCGATGAGTTCATCCGACATATCGAGACGAATGGTGTCTGCCACTCTTTTAACGGCGATGGTTAACTGTGCATCCACTGTTTTAGAAGAAATATCTAATAGCTCTGCTACTTCTTTGTATTGTAATCCATCCATCTTGATCAACCGGAAGATAAGCTGGCAACGGGGAGGAAGGCTGCTGATGGCCGTTTCAATTTTACGGGCTACCTGTGATGATAAAACATGTTCTTCCACATCGGGCACAATGGATAACGCTTCTGTATATACTATATCAAAACGAACAACCTGCAGCTGTTTCCTTTTCATGGCGTTGATGGTACGGTTTTTTGTACACACGTAGAGATAGACTTTTGGATTTTCAACCCCAGTTAACTGTTCTCTTTTTTGCCAGATTGAAACAAATACATCTGATACAACTTCTTCGGCTAAATGAAATGATCCGCAGATAGAAGCAGAAAAATGAATGAGCCGGCTGCACAGTACATGATACAGCTGTTCATACGATTTCATGTTGCCGGTGGCACACACATCCTGAAATAATTGATTAACCTGTTCACCTGCACTATTCATGCTGTAAAAATAAACGCATTAAAAAAACTGTTTCCGGAATGCAGATCATCTTATTATTAAGAATAGATGGTTTATTCTTCTTTTGTCTTCAGCAACATGTGCGTATGGGTATAGAAAAGCAGGGATCATTTACCGATTTCCTTTTTAACAGATCCATATTTTATAGAAGTGGAAACACTGGAAAAATATGGCATCGCAAACCGCTTCGTTTCGGGGTACAAGGTATTACTCTTCGTTGAAGCAAAAAGGGCCTTTGATGATTTTGCACAATCGTTTCCACAGGGGGAAAGGACAAAGGCTCGAACTGAAACGCCAACCATGGAAAGTCACCAAAGTCGATATCACAACCACCAACTACCAGGAAGCATCCATGGCCTTGCGTGATGAACATTTATAACAGAAATGAGCGTTATTGATCATTTATAGCGAAAAGTACTTACTAGCTATATACAGCGTAAATACTGTATAGCTTAAGCATGACAACTAAGTAAAACTGATAAAGAAGGAATTATTTTTTATACCCGATCAGGTATAACACGTGCAAATATTAATTCAATTATACCCTTTCGGGCATAAAATCATGAGTCAGCAAATCAATGATTAAAACAATAAACGATTTAGTCATTAATTCGTATTAATACCTCCCATCTGTCTGCGGCCAGGCAGGTTTGTGGCTTAACTATCTGAGTTTATTAGTGTTCATCTGTGGCCAAATAAACAAAAAAGCCCCAACTTTCGTTGAGGCAATCTGTGGTGTGGGCCGGGATCGAACCGGCGACACAAGGATTTTCAGTCCTTTGCTCTACCGACTGAGCTACCGCACCATTCCTGAAACACATCACTTAGGTAAGTGGAAGCCTATCCTTCGTTTTTGTGCTTCGGGGCTGCAAATATAGAGGGATATCCTCAAATATTGAAATCAAAAATGGAAAAAGACAGCTTAAATTGCTAACCTTAATTTAAATTAGAACTTTCGGGTTCTTTTCTGCCTTACAATACCTTTGCCGCCTTATAAAAAATCTGCAAACTAAGAACGCAACCTGCCTGGCGGCGGCTATCATTAACCTTAGTATAATCAACAGTTATCAGGTGTGAGCTTCTGTCCCGGCAATTTTTTAAACTAAAACACATCATTATGAGATTGAGTGTACTACTCACCCTTGCTTTCAGCTTTTTTCTGCTGATGGCCCATGCACAGGTAACAACCAGCAGCATTACAGGATCCATAACCGGCGATAACAAAGCTCCTCTCGAAGGTGCTACTGTTACAGCGTTGCATGTTCCTTCGGGCACACGTTATGTTACTACGACCACCAAAAACGGTCAGTTTATTTTATCCAGCGTACGTGTAGGCGGTCCTTATCGTATCACAGTGTCATACACCGGATATGCCGAAAATGTGCAGAACGATGTGTATGCGTCGCTTGGGAATACAGCTAACGTTGATGTTGAACTCAGTGCCAATGCACAAGAGCTTTCTGCTATTACCGTTACAGCCAACCGCAACCCTGTATTAAATACAAAAAATACTGGTGCCTCGGCTACCATTAACAAAGAAGCCATTAACCGTGCACCAACCATTGGCCGTACGGTGAACGACATTACCAAATACAATGCCTACAGCAATGGCCGCTCTTTTGCAGGTCAGGATAGCCGTTTGAACAACTTTACTATCGACGGTTCGGTGTTCAATAACGGTTTTGGTTTGGGCAGTCAGGCACAGGCGGGTGGCCGAACCAGCTCAGGTGCTATTTCTCTCGATGCCATTGAAGAATTGCAGATTAATATTGCGCCGTACGATATCCGCCAGTCGGGTTTTGTAGGAGCAGCGGTAAACGCTGTTACACGCAGCGGTACCAACGATTTCTCTGGCTCAATATTCCATTTTCTCAATAACAGAGATCTGGCAGGTAAAAATGCCAAGGGCGGTAAAGTACCTGCAACTCCATTCCAGGTAAATACAACCGGTTTCCGCTTTGGCGGCCCCATCATTAAAAACAAATTGTTCTTTTTTGTAAACGGTGAGTTTGCCAAAAGCAACCGTCCGGCACTCGATTGGGTAGCCAACCGCACAGGTGCAGCAGGTAACGTAAGCCGCACCACTGCTGCTGATCTTGATGATCTGAAGAATTTCATGAAAACCAACTTCAACTGGGATATGGGTGCTACCGATAACTTCAACAACGAAGCTTTCAGTCGCAAATTCCTCGGCCGTATCGATTACAACATCAACGATAAACACAAGCTTACGGTACGTTACTCACACCACAATTCAGAGAGTGATGCAATCATCAGTAACAGCAGCTCTGGTAATACAGCAGGTAATGGTAACCGCCAGAACCTGGCTACGGCAATCTCCGGTCAAAACACTGGTTATAAAATCAAGGACAATACCCGTTCAATCGTAGGCGAATTAAACTCAGGCTTCAGGTACCGTATTTCCAATCAGTTCCTCGTTACATATAACAAACAAATCGAAGACCGTGCATACCGCACCAGCCTTTTCCCAACCATCGATATTTTAAAAGATGGCAGTACTTATACCTCTTTAGGTTTCGATCCGTTTACCCCGAATAACAGGCTTGACTATTATACATTCAACATTACCAACAATACAACGTTCATCCGCAACAAGCATACGTTTACAGCAGGTATTTCGTTCGAAGCATTTAAATCGAACAACCTCTTCTTCTATGCATCAAACGGTGTGTGGACCTTTAACAGCATTGATGATTTTAAAACTGCTGCGTTGGCGTACAAAGCAAATCCGAACCTAGCTATTTCGCCTGTACCGATTAATCGCTTTAACTATCGTTATACTTTGTTGCCCGATGGTAAATTACCCTGGCAGGTATTTAAAACACAAACATATAGTGTGTACGGACAGGATGAATACAAAGTATCCAACAAACTCCGCATTACTGCGGGTGTTCGTTTAGATTACTTAGCTATTCCGAATACTGCTACTGATTATGCAAATACCTACGTATCGGGTTTAACATTTAAAACACCTGAAGGTGGAGACTATAAAGTAAACACCGACCAGATGCCAAAATCAAGATTGTATTTATCGCCCCGTATTGGTTTTAACTGGGATGTTTACGGCAGCCGTAAGATGCAGGTACGTGGTGGCACAGGCATATTCCTTTCACGTATGCCTTATGTACTCATCAGCAACCAGCTTGGCAACAATGGTGTAAACATTGGTTTGGTAAATGTAACCGGAAGTACAGCATTGAACTATCCGTTTACACTGGATCCTTCACGTTACACACCAGCATCTACCGATGTAACTGCACTGCGTGGGTACAACGTAAACTATGGCGACCCCAACTTAAAGTTCCCGCAAACATGGAAGAGCAATGTAGCGGTGGATCATAAATTACCGTTCGGCATTGCAGGTACCGTTGAGTTTATTTTCAACAAAAACATCAATGCACTCAACTATGTTGATATGAACCTGAAAACATCTTCAGGTAAATTAGCAGGTGCCGACAACCGTGATATTTATCCAGCATTGGATTTAAGCGGCAGTGCTGCTACCAATGCACGTTTCATTAACCCTGGTATTGGTAACGTGTTTGTATTAACGAATAACAACGATGGTTACTCGTATTCATTTACAGCCAAACTGGAAAAACCAATTGTAAAAAACTGGGGTGGTTTATTAGCATACACCAATGCAAAAGCAACTGATGTTGCATTTGTAGCAAGTACAGTTAATGCAAACGTTCCTTCGATCTATGGTTTAAACTATGTACGTAACAGTTTCAGCGATAACGATCTCCGTCATCGTTTTGTAGGTAACATCAGCTACCGCATAATGTATGGTAAAACATACGGTGGCGGTACTACCCTTACATTGGGTATGGTTTCCGCAAGCGGTAATAAAGTGTCGTACACTGCAAGTAATGATATGAATGGTGATGGACAGATCAACGACCTCATTTATGTTCCTGCAGTGGGCAGCAATCTTACCTTCCAGGATTATACAACAGGCAACGTAACATTTACAGCAGCACAGCAACAGGCAGCTTACAATGCCTACATTAACAAACATCCCTACCTCAAAAACCGCAGAGGTAATTATGCAGAACGTAATGGTGCCGAGTTACCGTGGTTAACACGTTTCGACTTTAGTGCAGAACAGGATTTCTTTGTAAAAGTGGGTAAGTCGAAAAAAATGAACATCATTCGTGTACGTGCCGATATATTGAACTTCGGTAACCTGCTCAACAACAAATGGGGTGTAGGCAATGCAACAACAACAACACAGCCGTTGAACTATCGTGGCAGAACTTCAGAAGGCGAACCTATCTATCGTTTAGCTACCCAGGTGGTAAGCGGTTCTACTGTATTGCTGCGTGATGCATTTGTAACCTCACGAACCATTGATGATGTGTACCAGGTACAGCTTGGTATCCGTTACATCTTCAACAACTAATCTGTTTCCTGTTGCGTTATTGCAACACATAAAAAAACCGATCGTACTAACTACGATCGGTTTTTTGCTTTCGGTTGTATTGAACAAATAGGTTGTTGAATCATTTTTGTTTCACGCTGAGGGCTCAGAGAATACAGAGCTAATTTCTTGAATCTTGCTCCTTTGATTTTCTTCCTTGTACCTTGTTTTTCCTTGTCCCTTGTTCCTTGTATCTTGGTTTTTGTGTCTTGGACCTTGCCCTCCGGGCCTACATTCCATATTCGCTTAAAAACTTAATCCGCATAATCTTCAGCTGCTCCCAGTTATAACCACCATCTTCCAGTTCCTGCTCGGCAATCTTTAAATCGCTGGTGCTGCAGGTTTTGAAATAATCAATGATCTCTTCCTGCTCGTATTCATCGAGCCACTCGTCAATGGCATAATCGAGGCGGAGTTTGGTCCCACTGGCAGCAATGGTTTCCATTTCTTCCAGCATTTCATCCATACGCCAGCCTTTGTTCTTGGCAATGGTTTCGAGCGGAATACGTTTGTCAACATTCTGGATGAGATATACTTTATTGCCACTCTTGTTCACCACACTCTTCATCACAAATTCATCGGGCTTCTCAATATCATTTTCTTCCACATACTTCGCTATAAGTTCCACAAAAGGTTTGCCATAACGGATGGACTTGCCTTTACTTACACCCTGGCATTTTTCCAGCTCTTCCAATGTGGTAGGATAAAGCGTAGCCATATCAAGCAATGAATTCTCCAGGAAAATCACAAACGGAGGTAACCCCTTTTTCTTTGCTTCTTTCTGCCGCAGTTCTTTCAGCATTTCAAACAACTTATCGTCTGATGCCAAACCGCCACCACCTGCATCTGCTCCTTCATCATCATCGGCAGTTGCTTCTTCGTATAAATTATTGAGAACAATTTTGAAGCTCTTTGGCTTTTTCAAAAATGCTTCACCTGCTTTGGTAAACTTGAGCAAACCATATTCTTCAATATCTTTTTGAATTAACCCATGCAGCAATAACTGGCGTATGAGTGAATTCCAGAAATGCATATCTTTTTCTTTACCGCTGCCAAACTCAGCAATCTGATCGTGGCGATACATCTGGCTCTGTGGTGTTAACCTGCCAATGATCACCGGTATCACATACTCTGTTGCAAAACGTTCGCCCAATGCTTTGATAGCTTTGAGTGCAATCACTGCTTCGTCTTTTGCTTCGATCTTTTCTTTCGGATGCAGACAGTTATCACAGTTGCCGCAATCTTCCTGCTGGTATTCTTCACCAAAATAATGCAGCAATATCTTCCGACGGCAAACAGAGCTTTCTGCAAAAGCAACTGTTTCCTGGATCATTTGTGCGGTTACTTCACGTTCGCTTAATGGTTTATCACGCATTAAATGTTCGAGCTTGCTCACATCTTTATGCGAATAGTAAAGGATACATTTTCCTTCCATACCATCACGACCGGCACGCCCTGTTTCCTGGTAATAGTTTTCAATACTCTTCGGAATATTGAAGTGGATCACAAAACGGATATCGGGTTTATCAATACCCATACCGAAAGCAATGGTGGCAACAATTACCTGCACATCTTCATTCAGGAATTGATCCTGCCTGTCGGCTCTTACTTTTCCATCGAAACCGGCATGGTAAGCAACGGCTTTAATGCCATTCGCCATCAGCATATCGGCCAGCTCTTCTGTTGTTTTGCGGTTGAGGGTATAGATAATGCCGCTCTTGCCTTTGTTCTGTGAAATAAACTTCACAATACTTTTTACCGTTTGATCTTTTTTGATCTTGGGTTGAATTTCGTAGTAAAGATTTCCACGGTTGAACGAAGAAATATAAATATCAGGATTGCGTAAGCCGAGATTTTTTACAATATCACTCTGCACTTTGGGAGTAGCTGTAGCGGTTAATGCAATGATGGGAATATCGGGGTTGATCTGGTCCATCATTTCTTTCAGCCTGCGGTATTCCGGCCGGAAATCATGTCCCCATTCACTGATACAGTGTGCTTCGTCCACAGCAAAAAACGAGATCTTCAGATCGCTGAAGAATTCCATGTTTTCCTGCTTGGTAAGCGTTTCAGGTGCCACATAAAGCATTTTGGTTTTGCCTGCCAGCAAATCATCATGCACTTCTTTTATTTCTTTCTTTGTTAATGTAGAATTGAGAAAATGCGCCACATCATCTTTACTGCTGTAGCTGCGCACAAGATCAACCTGGTTTTTCATGAGGGCAATGAGCGGACTCACAATAATTGCCACTCCTTCACTCACCAAAGCCGGCAACTGGTAACACAAACTTTTACCACCACCGGTAGGCATAATCACAAACGTATCTTTCCCGGCCAGCAGGTTGCTGATCACCTCTTCCTGTGTGCCTTTAAATGCATCAAAGCCAAAATGTTCGTTGAGAGCTGCGTACAGATCGATGCCTGCTACAGTAACTCCGGACTTTTTACCGTTTGATTTGGCTACCGTCCCGTTTGTTTTTCGGGCAGGCTTTTTTGCCGTTTCCTTTACGATTGTTGTTGTTTTGGCCGCTTTTGGCGGAGTTTTTTTCTTAACTGTTGTCATCACTTTTTTTCCTTCACTCTTTGGTTTTACAAACTGGACTTTTCAGCAGGCAGTTGACAGTTTCAGCACGGAGGTGCTGTTTTGTAAGGGGCACGAAGTTACTGAAAACGGGGGAGCTTATCCCTTCTCATTCGCCAAAAAGCTGCTAAAAAAGCCATATTTTAAGATAATTGATTTTTCCTGAACGCTGGCCACAAGATTTACACAGTTCACTCTTTTCTGTTCTGTTGAATTACAGTAGGTTTGCCCCGCCAATGGATAAATTACAGCATAGTAACCCACTTGAAGTAGCCCGCCGCACCATTGCTTTGGAGGCAGGGGCCATCGAAGGGTTATCATCCCAGCTTACCGATGATTTCAGCAAGATCTGCCAAATCATTCTCGATGCCAAGGGCCGTTTGATCGTGAGTGGTATTGGGAAAAGTGCGGTGATCGCCCAGAAAATTGTGGCTACGCTTAATTCAACAGGCACCCCTGCTGTGTTTCTGCATGCAGCTGATGCCATTCATGGTGACCTGGGGATGATCCTGAATCATGATGTGGTGATGATCATCAGCAAGAGCGGCGAAAGCCCAGAGATAAAAGTGCTGGTTCAGCTGGTGAAGAACTTTGGTAACCCGGTCGTAGGCATGGTAGGTAATCTCGATTCTTATTTAGCCAAACAAAGCGATCTGTTGCTTGATACAACTGTAAGCCAGGAAGCCTGCCCTAACAATCTTGCTCCTACCAGCAGCACTACTGCTCAAATGGTAATGGGCGATGCATTGGCGGTTGCTTTGATGGAATTACGTGGTTTTAAGAGTGAAGACTTTGCCAAGTTTCACCCCGGTGGTACGTTGGGCAAAAAACTGTACCTGCGTGTTGCTGATCTCTACATTCACAACGAACAACCAAAAGTATCGGCCGATGCAATGTTGAAAGAAGTGATTGTGGAGATATCGAAGAAACGGTTAGGTGCCACTGCCGTTGTAAATGCTGCTGATGAATTATTGGGTGTGATTACCGATGGTGATTTACGCCGTATGCTGGAAAAGAATAACCGTTTAGATGAAGTGTCGGCAGCACAGATCATGACCGCAAATCCAAAATCAATTGAAGCAGAAGCATTGGCGATTGACGCTATGGAACTGATGCGGAAAAATAATATCAGTCAATTATTGGTTGTTAACAACAAACAATACCTTGGCATTATACATTTGCACGATTTAATTAAAGAAGGATTGATATAAAAAAGGCGGGTGGTATGTTGTGAGTAGCCAATTGTAAAGCTGCATTTACCATTCACCATTGACCACTCACTATGAATAAGAATCACTTTGTTGCCATCATGGCCGGTGGAATCGGCAGCCGCTTCTGGCCCATGAGCCGCACGGCATTCCCCAAACAGTTTTTAGATATTCTGCATACCGGAAGAACATTAATACAGGGTACCTATGACCGTTACCTGCAGTTTATTCCCAACGAAAATATTTATGTGGTTACCTCCACCGAGTATGCTGACATTGTGAAAAAGCAATTACCTGATCTGCCTGCTGAAAATATTTTGTGCGAACCTTCACGCAAAAACACAGCACCCTGTGTGGCTTATATTGCTCATAAACTGGAAGAGATTAATAAGGAAGGTTTGCTTATTTGTGCACCTGCCGATCATTTGATCCTCGATGCGCCTGCATTCACCAAAGTATGCACAGATGCGTTTGATTTCGTGAACAGCATTAATGCACTGGTTACGCTTGGTATTAAACCTACTTATGCTAATACAGGCTACGGTTATATTCAGCACGAACCAATGCCTGTTGCCGATCATGTATACAGGGTGAAAACATTTACAGAGAAGCCAAATCTTGAACTGGCGAAAACCTTTCTTGCCAGTGGCGACTTTTTATGGAATGCCGGCATTTTTGTGTGGAAGGTGAAGAATATCATCAAAGCATTTGAAAAATTTCTTCCGGAAATGAATGAGGTGTTTGTAGCCGAAAAAGAACATTTCAATACTGCTGCTGAACAGGAAGCTATTGAACGTATCTATCCGCAGTGTACTAATATCTCCATCGATTACGGTATTATGGAGAAAGCCGATAATGTGTATGTAGTTCCGTCATCGTTTGGCTGGAGCGATCTGGGTACCTGGAACAGTGCTTATGAAAATATGGAGAAAGATTATTTTGGTAATGCTGTTGCCGGCAAACATGTAATGATCATTGATGCCACCAAGAATGTGGTACATGCACCTGATAAAAAACTGGTACTGCTTCAGGGTCTCGATGATTTTATTGTGGTTGATACACACGATGTATTACTCATCTGCAAAAAAGAAAAAGAACAGGAGATTAAAGAATATGTGGCGGAAGTGAAACGAAATAAGGGAGAGAAGTATTTGTAACTAAGAGATAAAGCAATTAGTGGAATTTGGAATTGGTAATCAGGAGTTGGGATTAGGGCTTGCAGCGAATAGCTTGCAGCTAGTTTTTATTGCTTATAAATTCAAATGCTTTAAAATCTTTTCTTAATATAACTATGCCTATAAAAAACAAATCGATAGTTGCAGTTACATTTTCAACAATTGCTTTAAATTCTAATCCATCATCATCGTGATATAATATTAAATCCCCTTTCTTAAGTCCGGCAGTTTTACTTTTTGGTTTAACTACAGGTTTAGGACTATGTCTTGGATCATAAATATCATTTTTAGTCAAGTATGATTCTATTGCGTTGACTATATCAATTTTCACTATTCTACCGTTCTTTCCTGTTCCTACAATATCTGCTTCATTAATATTATATTCATCGAGTATTTTATTGAGTTCGTTTATAGTTAACTTATTCATTATTTATAATACGCAAAAATTAATATATATTAATT
>JAKFDY010000121.1:0-9916 GCA_036675885.1 Lacibacter sp.
ATAAAATCTTAATAACTACAACAGAAATTATAAGACCCAACAGAAAATTTCCAAGAAACAAAATAAAGAAAAAACCGCCCTCAATGAATTATAAACAATTGTAGCTTAAGTAAACGACATTGAATGGGCAATAGTTAATAGGCAAGGAAGCCGATAGTGGGAAGGCAATAGACAATTAGCAAATTACAAAACACGATACACAACAACCTGAAAGAAGAATAGATATGTGAACGGAGCTGTATTGCTTGCAGCTAGTGGCGTGTAGCTTTTTTACTTCTTCTCTTTTGATTGCTGCTGACCTTTTTTATCACCCCATCCCTGCATGCGGCGTTTATTCATCTCATCTAATGTTTGGTTGAACAGCTGTAACTGATCCGGACGGCATAAAGCCCTTATCTGCATAAAATGATTGTGAAATGCCAGTTCGAATTTCTTTTTATTAGCCGCAGAAATTGTAAAGATGGAATCAAGTTTTAAACTATCTGTTACACCATCTTTCAGTAATTGTGTTTTTGCTTCCTGTATCTGCCTGTCTTCTTTCCGTAACGAATCGAGTTCCTGTTTGTGCTTATCCCTGAGTTCTTTCAGTTTTTGTTGTTGAACTGTATCAAGATTTAATTTTTTGATGATGTATTCGGAGTATGGTCGGTTACCACCAGGTCTTTTCCTGGGAGCCTGTTTGTTTCCCATGAAAAAATAAAGGGTAATTGCATTCAGCACCAACAATAACACAACGAGGATTGTGAGAAATTTTGTTTTACTCATATCTTAACATCAGGGTAAAGAAGTATAGTTATTTTCTAATTCGTATTCGTTGATCACGGTTTCAATATCTACTGAGTCCTGGTCATTATTACTAAACGACATATTCCAACCCATTACATTCAAAAGCAACATAGCAGTAAAAGCAATAGCAACTGTGTACACCCATTTCACTTGCACCGCCTGACGGGCCGGGTTTTGTTGTAAACGGGCCAGTATACGGGTGTGTAAGTAAGGATTGCCTTCAGCAGGTTGTATGCCCTGCAGGCTACCCATTACTTCATCGATCCATTGTTCCTGATTTTTCTTCATTGCTGTACTATTTTGACGTTCATGATGTAAAAAACTTGCTATTCAGGTGAATTTTTATAGTAACCGGCCAGCAAACCCCGCAGATTTTTGCGTGCCCTAAACAGTAATGACTCAATGGAAGATACGGAACTGCCGGTAATTTCGCTTATTTCGGCATAGCTCAGTCCCCCTGTTTCGCTCAATAAAAAGGCAATTCGTTGGGTTTCAGGGAGCTGATTGATGGCTTTGTAGAGCATGGCGGCCTTTTCCCTGTTTTCAGTCACCACACCGGGGTGCACAAAATCGCCGGCATCGCTGATGGGTTCGCCACTTTCATGAAACAGGCTGGTGAGGAAGGCAAACCGCTTTTTCCGCTTTTTGCTCCTTATATGATCAATGCTTTTATTAACGGTGATGCGGTAAAGCCAGGTGCTCACCTGTGCTTCGCCTTTAAACGTGTGGGCCTTGTTCCATGCTTCAATAAAAACATCTTGTGTAATTTCTTCAGCATCTTCAGCATTCTGCAACAGGTTCAATGCAGTATTGTACACCCGTGGCTGGTGTTGTGTGATAAAGTCTTTGAACGCCTGTTCGTTTTCTGAAAAGCTGAGCATGCAGGGTTAATGTGACGGTCAAGATAAGAAGGAATGTGTGAATGAATAAAAAAATATGACGCAAGGTTACAGATTCTTCAATGCATCCTGTACATATTCTTTTTTTCTTCGGGCTACCTCCACTTCAGATCCATCGCTCATTTTTAACCAGCCTTGCTTATCGTAGCTTTCAATATGTGCGGGATTGATGAGATGCGATTTATGAATGCGCAGAAAATGCTGTTCTTTCAAGATCTCATCATACTCTTTTAATGTTTTGGCTGAAACAAATACACGGTTTTGTGTGAGATGAACTTTGGTGTAGTTACTGTCGGCTTGTAATCGAATGATCTCATCGAGTGTAACATATTTCACTTCTGATGCATCGGCCAAGGCGAGTTTGAATTTTTCTTTTTTGCCTTGCGAAATATTTTGAATGAAGTTGCGGAACAATTGCTGACCCGCAGGTGCATAAATGCGTTTGGCTTTAAAACGTTCAACTGCTTTTTTTAATTCTGTTTCATCAATTGGTTTGAGTAGATAATCCAATGCACTGAAGCGGATGGCCTGGATAGCAAATTCGTTGAATGCAGTAGTGAAGATCACTTCAAAGTTCCATTGATCAATGGTGGTGAGTAAGTCGAACCCACTTTGATGCGGCATTTGTATATCAAGGAAAACAATATCGGGTTGAAAGTTGTGAATGAGAGGCAACGCATCTTTTACACTGCGTGCCGATTGCACTACAGAAATATCCGGGCAATATTGTGCAATAAGCCAATGCAGCAAGTCAATGCTCGATTGTTCATCATCAACGATCAATGCTTTTATCATGTTTCTTCCGGGTTATAATAAGGAATCGTAATAATTACTTTGGTGCCCACTGCATGTTGCTGCGCATCAAACATGTCTTTTATTTCCACATGCGCAGGCTTGCCTGTTTTCTGTTGCAACAGTTTCAACCGTTCTTCTATAATGCCAATGCCTTTGCTTTCATGTATTTTACTGCTGATCTTTTGTTGCTGAATTTCTGCAGCATTGCTGCGACCGATACCATTGTCTTCAATGGTGCAGGTTAAATGATCATCGCTGTGGTTCACAAATTCGATCTTCAGTTTCTTTTCTCCTTCTTTATGCAAGAGTCCGTGCCAGATAGCATTCTCTACAAATGGCTGTACCATGAGTGATGGAACCAACACTTCATCATTGCTCAGGTTTTCATCAACATTTATCTCATAACTGAACGATTGATCAAAGCGAAGCGATTCCAGTTCCACATACATCTGCAATACTTTCAACTCTTCATCCAACGGAATAAAATTCTTTTCTGCATAGTTGAGTAGTGAACGTAGGAAGTTGGAGAAGATGGTGAGATATTTATATGCCTTTGTTGTTTGCTGGGAAACAATTAAATGCTGAATAGAACTTAATGCATTGAAGAGGAAATGCGGGTTCATCTGCAAGCGCAGGTTCATAAATTTTGATTCAGCCATTTTTACATTCAGCTCCATCACTTCCAGCTTTGTTTTCTTCATGACATCCATGGCCATGGCACGTGAAATTTTTGCTGAGCTGAGTGAAGCAATGGTTTGCAATGCTTCGAGATGTTGTTTGGTGAAAAAGTTTTTGCGATGATGTTCCGAATCAATCACAGCAATTACTTTTCCTTCGTGAATGATGGGCACAGTTATTTCGGAAAAACGTTGTTCGTCATCTACAATATAACGTTTATCTTTTGTGGTGTCGTTAATAATCGTTGCTTTTGCTGTTGCTGCCACATCGCCCACAATACCTTTCCCGAAAGGAATTATGATGGGATTTTTGATCTCGTATGCTTTCGGGCTTTTTGGTCCATACGCAGCTTTTTGCAGCAATACTTTTTCATCTTCATTAACTGTATAGATCACACAATCTTCAAAGCCCAAACGGGAAATACAGTTGCGGGCAATATCCCACAAAATATCATCAACCGATGAATGTTCAAAACCTGAATGAGCGAAGTATTCGATCATCTGTTTTACTTCTTTTTCTCTTTTGCGTCGTTGCAGGAAATTAAAAATGCCATACAGCAACCCAAAGAACGCAGCGATGTAGGTAACACGAAACCATGTTTGCTGCCACCAGGGTTTACTGATGTGGAGTTGAACAGGATGTGCAGCTTCGTACCAGTTAATACCATCTCTTGATGCTTTTACCTGGAAGCGATAGCTGCCCGGTGGAAGTTTGCTGTAAACAGCCTGTCCGTAGGCGATTGGTTTTTTCCAATCATTATCATATCCATCAAGTTTATAGAGGAACTGTATTTTCTTTGAGCCTGTTAATTCGCCTGATGAAAAATAAAAATGAAAAGCGGATGTGTTATAAGGAAAGCGAACGGTGTCTGTAGTTGTAAAACGATAATTACTATCTGTTGTGTAGAGTGTATTGATGGAAGGCTGCAGTTGCACAGAGATCGTATTCAGTTGCTGGGGGTAAAAAGAGTTGAGCCCTTTATCACTTCCCCAAAACATTTCACCATCGGCAGCTTTAAAACAACTGCGCATACGAAAACCTGCATGACTAAAGCCAAGCCCTTCTTCATACACTGCATAATTCTTAGTGGCAGGATCAAATCGTATAAGGCAGTTAAGGTTGCCTATCCACAAAAAGCCATGTTCGTCTTTTAAGATGCCTTCGCATTTATCATTTCGTAAACCTTTGCTGCGGTTGTAGATAGTTGTTGTTCCGTTTGGAGCAAGCACTGTTAAACCGGCAACGGTTCCAATATAAATGTTGCCTTTGTTATCTTCATTAAAAGAGAATACACGATTATGTGATAATCCTTCTTTATCGGTATAATGTTTTAAGGTTTGTTGTTTTTCATTATAGCACCACGCACCACGACTGGTACCGATCCAGAGTTGTTGTTTACTATCCATCCAAACGGTGTTTGTATAAACGCCATTTAATTCTTTCAATACAGGATGTGAAGTAAAATTAGTTACCTGTAAACTGTTGGTGTTGATCTTGCAGATGCCACGCATGGTTGCCACCCACATATTTGCTGCGGCGTCAACGCAAAACCCATTTGTCCATGCTGAGAGAAGTGAATCAGTAGCTCCACTCTTTCTGTCAAAATGTGCAATTGTTTTTTGTTCTTTATTGAGGAGCAGTATTCCGTAGCGTGAAGTGCCGACCCATAAGCGATCCTGTTCATCAGCATACAATGCTCTTACGGTTTCTTCTTTGTTGAGATTTGTTCCGTCGGGCAAATAGTAATCAATGAAGGATGTTTGATTGGTTGTTCTGTTTAAACGGATCAATCGATCCTGTGTACCCAGCCATACCAAGCCATCTTTTACTGCAATGGTTTGAATAAAGCCATCAAACAAATTGCCCTGCTCATCTTTGAAATATGGACGGTAAGCAATTTGCGGTTGTTTCAGGTTTAGATAATGGAAACCCGATGTACGTGTTGTGACGAAGAGATAACCGCTGCTGTCGTAATGTACCACATTGGTATTGTCGCCACCAATGCTGCGTTCATTCAAGGGATCATGCTTCAACAATTGAAGACTTTCTTTTTCAAGATCGATGAGATACATGCCTGAAAAACGGGTGCTGAGTGCAAACTGCTGCTCATTAATGCGGGTGATATTTCGAAGGTCTTTTGCCAATGCGTTTCCGTTTTGATCTTTCAGGTTTGTATAACTGTGTGTTACAGTTTGTGTTTTTATGTTGATGCGGTAAATTGCACTGCCAGTAATGGTATACGTAATGATCTCGTTATTGTTGATACGTGCGGCACCCATTAACAATCCGGGCAGTTTAATTTCCATTAACTTTTGCTGCTTCACATAGTCGATCAGTAATAAACGATTGTTGCCATAGAACAGAAATTTATCTTCATCAAATGGTTCAACAAAGCGGACCGTTCCCGGCAATAAAGAATCAATAACAGTATTCCATGCTTCAAAACGATTGGTTGTTGTATTTAAAACATAGTGCCTGTTTGCTTTGCGAACGATGAGGCCTTTTGTTTTCGTCAGTAAAAAGCTAACCGGAATTCTTGTTTCAGTTGAATCACCAACAGGGAACGAATGAAAATTCCTTTTTGCATCGAGCATGGTTACAACATTCGTTGCCGTTCGTAACCAGACGCGGTTTTCATTGTCACAGATTACCTGCAATATATCGTTGCCTGCGAGTTGTGGATGATTGTATTTGTAATACGTACTGATGCTGTTGCCATCAAAACTATTAAGTCCTTCTGTTGTGCCGATCCAGAGAATACCATTCCTGTCACGCTTTACATCATTTACATTATTATCACTTAATCCTTCCGATGTACTGAGGTGATAAAATGCAGGGCCTTGTGCAGTTACTTGTGCCGTACATGCAATAAGCAGGAGAACTACAATATGAATGACTCTGATCAAACGAATACAACGATTGGTTTCATGGGTCAAAAATTACTCTTTTTCTTTCAAAGCGTTGTAACCAAACTCCGCATTTGCAGCGGAGCCTGATCAACAACGAAAACAAGTAAGGTGTAAACAAGGTCAGCAACTAACTTCTTATTACCATGCATTATCATAAGCTTGTCCCAGTTTCGATGGGCTGGCCACATGTTGAATATTATCACTCACATTACTGTTTGAATTGATGCTTACATACACACTGTTAGGGAAACTCATGATGATACATTCGCCACCAGGGCCGGGACCACCGGGACCTGCACCATTTTTCCAGTAGTATCTTCCTTTGTCACCTGCAATACCGTTCACACCATCAAAACCACAACCGGCTATTTTCATTAATTGTTTTGTTTGTTCAGGCACCAGTTGATTATTTTCAAAAGCAATCATTACCTGCGCTATTTCATAAGTGCTCATCACCAAACCTCGTGAACCTGCTATCAATACATCATCACTGTTTGTTACAGGCGACAAGTTGCTGTTCCAGCGGTAGAACATGGTGTAGTTGTAGTTATTCAAACCCTCGTGGTTCCAGTTTTTAAAATCAATTTTTTCCCAATGCGCAATGTTTGATGGTTGCAATACAAGATCACGCATGATCTCTCTGAACTCCAAAGCTGTTGCAGATTCAAGTGTATTATTCATTTCAGCCGCTGCAAAATAACCCTTGCCATATTTCATATAGGGAAGGAGTATGCGACAAAGAGCAAAGTTGGCATTGTTATAAGTGCGTGTTGTATCGCCTTGCGCCATGTTCATCATTTGTTTCAACGAAGCATAGTCCCGATCGTTTTTTGCGAAGCCGCTGTTATGCGATAACAGCTTGCGGAAACTGATCTGCATCAATGTTGGATGAATGGTCCATGAGTTGGGTAAATAATTATGGATATATGCATCAGGCGAAATACCTTTAATCTGCAGCATTTTAAACACTGCTATTGCAGTCATAAATTTTGTGACGCTGAAAATTTCCTGTCTTGTTTCAATGGTATAAGGAACATCAGCATCCGATCTTGTGGCTTTACCTGCTGCACCAAACCGCATGATCTTATCACCGATAGCAATGGTATAAGAATAACCTGTTGCCTGTGGACCATAAGTGGTTTTGATATTCTGTTCAAATTTGTCGAGATCAAATTTTGGTTGATTACTGTTAATGCCCTGTTCTTTCTTTTGGCAAGAAACGATCAGCAAAGTAAAGCTGGCGAGAATAAGTGTTTGTTTCATGTCTTTGATTTTTGGTTTATTTTTTTTGTACTGCTAAAGTAGATGGCCAAAAATCAATTACCGATATACCGGTTAGTTTGCGGCAGTTGTGTTTGAGTTAGCGGTTAATACAACAAAAAATCCCCTTTGGCAAGCAAAAGGGGAGCGATGATAAGGTTAGCTGTCTTTTTTAAACCATTACAGCTGATTACAGCAAGCAACTGTTTGAAAAGTTCCCCTTTGAAGAATCAAAAGGGAAGTATAATCAACATGAGAAAAAGGTTTAGATCGCTTGTTTATTTTTCGTTTTATTTTTTTCTTTCTCTTTCATTTCAGCTTCTGTTGCTTCACCAATGATGATGCGGCCAAAGCTTGATTTTACTTCTATTTTTGAAGAACCCGAACCTGATTTGCCTTCATAGCTGCGGTTTGAATCAGGGCCATATTTATCGGGTTGATCAGTACGTTTGATGTTTGCATTGCTGCGGTCAGTTACTGAACCAAAACTTGTTTTGATCGTATAAGTGACAGAGAAATTTGAAGCGGGACGTAAGTTAACGGTACTGTATGATTCGTTTAATATGAGTGATGTCAGATCGTTGTCCATATTTATACGACTGCTGCCGCAAAACTCCATATTGATCTTGTTGCTTCCGGTAAGATTCTCAATAGTTACTGTTGAAAATTTAAACGTAGCAGTTGAGTTGTTTACATTTTTCAAAGTTGCTTTACCAAACTCAACCAACAGTTTTTCTGTTTTAGGAAGATTGCCGGCTGTTAATGAACCAAACTTACTGCTGAGTGAAACGCTGCCGTTGTAGTCAGGTAATTTGATTGCACCAAACGAATTTTCAATTTTCAGTGTGTTGTTTGAAGGTATCTGAACGGTATAGTTGATACTCATGCTGCTTTTACAATTCTTACAATTGTAATTACTGTTTTTGTTTTTATTGGTTGTGGTTTTGAATTTTATTTCATTGCCATCTTTACTTTCAGTAACATCAATGTTCTCAAACATTTTATCGGCCAGTTCTTTGTCGGTGGAACTTGCTTCAATGTGGATGTCTACTTTAATTTCGTTACGGTCCCAGGTAGTAACGGTTACATTGCCAAAACTGTTATCAATATTCAATGTGTTGCCGGAAGCGGAGTATGTTTTCGAAATGTTCCGTTCTTTAAAATGTTCGTAACGTTTTTTCTCTGTCTTCTCTTCTTTTTGCTGCGCTGTTGCCTGTACTGTAATAAACAGCAGGGCCATACCAAGAATGGTTTTGAATGATAGGTTCATGTTCATACTTTTTTGAATGATGTAAAGTGAATCAGTTAAATGGTATTAACCATTCGGCAATTCATTGTTTTGTTTTGTTTGTTTCTTGATGTCGTTGGTGATCATCAGCTGGCGATACAACAGTTCTGCCTGCAGTTGCAGATTCTGAAGCATGGCTTTCATGATCACATCTTTATTGGGCGTGTGTGCTGCCTGTTTTTGCAGCATGTTATAAGTGCTGTCGAGTAATTTCAGATCATCTAAGAACTGTTTGTACAATTCAGGATTATCGGCAGTTGCTTCTTTTAATTCTTCCTGGCGTGTTTCAATAGCATTGAATACCTGCTTTGCTTCTGCTGCATATTCCGGAGTAATGCCATTTAGTTCTGAAGCATTGGTTTTTGTTTCAGTTGCTGCAGTCAATTCATTCTTCTGTTGACGGAAGTACAGGAAGTACACCGATGTCAACACAATGCAAACTACAGCGGCAGCAGCTGAAAATTTGTAGATGTCTTTCAATGAAAAAACCTTTGCTTCTTTTTTGATGGGAAGTGTTTTTTCAATCTTACTCCATACATCGGCACTCGGATGCTCAGTATCAAACTCACTTCGGTTTCTGTTCACGAATTTTTCCAGGTTACTGCTCATATACTTCTTGTTTTAACAGCTGTAATAATTTTTGTTTGGCCCGCATGTATTGTGTGCGAACAGTTGAATGTGCCACCTTCATCATCTCCGCTACTTCTTCCTGTTCAAACCCTTCAATGAGGTGAAGCGTTAATACGGTGCGGTAGCCATCCGGTAATTTTTGCATAGCTTGTTTGATGCTGTCAACAGTATACCATACTTCATCTTCCTCAAGTGTTGGTTCATCAGCAATATTTTCTGCATCAGTTTCCAACCCATTCACATGCAGTTTTTGTTTTTTGAGATGTGCAATGCTTTTGTACACCACGATCTGTCGTAACCATGCACCAAATGTTGATCTGCCTTCAAACGAACGCAGTTGCTGAAATGCATCGGTGAATGCTTCCTGCAGAATATCTTCTGCATCATCGGTCCGGTTCAGGATCCGCAGAGCTGTATTGTACATTGCCTTTGCGTAACGGTCATACAGGGCCCTGTATGCCGAAGCTTCTCCGTTGAGGCATTGCTGCACCAATATGTCTGCTGATGGGATGATTGTTGACAGGTTCAATGGTTTTTATAATAGAAAGTCATTAGTGTCCCGTAAAACTACATAGCAGTTCTTTGAAATTCTTAATAGACGTGTATTTCAGCCGAAAAACCAACGGTGACGATTTGAATTGAATTCAGATTATTTCCGTTAAAATACCGGA
>JAKFDY010000122.1:0-2708 GCA_036675885.1 Lacibacter sp.
TTCCCATACCGAACAGAGAAGTTAAGGCCCTCATGGCCGATGGTACTGCAATACAATGCGGGCGAGTAGGTAGCTCCCAGATTTATGCTAAGCCATTCAGTTTACTGAAGGGCTTTTTTGTTTCTTGTAACTTCGCTATTCCTTCCTTCTCATTTTAAACTGTATTTTAAGTAACCCTATGTAGGGTTTTTGTGGTAACGCAAGTTGTGAGGTTTGTACTTGCAAGAAATCTGCTGTACATTCAGAACACCAACCACTGCTTATGCATACAGTTCGCTCCATTTTATGGATTATTTTATGGTCGTTTATTCTTCTCCTTTCTGTTTATTTCTTTCTCGATAATGTGATTGCTTATTTCTATGGTTATCGAAGCCGCATGTTTGGAGAAACCTTGTTTCATAATCAACTGTGGGTGGTGATGCATATGGTTGGTGGCAGCATGGCGTTGTTATCAGGCCCCATGCAGTTCTGGCCATTTATCCGCAAAAGATTTGTTTCATTTCATCGGTTATCAGGTAAAATTTATATGGCAGGAGTGGCGTTGATTGGTATTTCTGCAGGAAGGCTGTCGTTGATCAGTAGTTGTGTTCCCTACCGCATTTCGCTTTTTTTACTAACTGTGTTTGCAGTGCTCAGTACCTGGTTTGCATGGCGGGCAATTAAAGCAAGGAATACGAAAACTCATCGACAGATGATGGTGCGGAGTTACGTATGTGTGATTGCTTTTGTTGCAGTTAGAATTGATGATGTGTTCTCTCTTAATTTTTTGTTTGGTGAAATAGCTGATCCAACTTTCAGAAGAGTGGTGAATGAATATTTCTTTTCGTTTGTGCCATTAATTATTGCGGAGATTATTATAACATGGTGGCCATCGGTTGCGTATACATTTAAACATAAGCATGATCATCCCAAATCAGATCATCCATAAAACAACCAAAGTAATGAAAAAGATACTCCTGATATGCTTGTTGATGATTCCGGTGTTTGCTTTTGCTCAACAATCAAAACAAAAAACAATACTGGTGATCTTCCCTCACCCCGATGATGAAACGGCCATTGCTGAAGTGCTGATCAAGTATGCAGCATTGGGCTATAAGGTGCAACTCATTATTGCCACGGATGGGAAAGATGGCACAAGAGTTACAAAAATTCCTGCTGGGGATTCATTGGGCAACTTACGGAAAGAAGAAACAAAGTGTGCGTGTAAGATCATGGGTATTGCAGAGCCGATCTTTCTTGGTATTGACCGGTTAGATACAAAGATTGGTGTAGGCAAATATTTTGCAGAGCAGAAAAAGTTTATTGTATTACTGAAAGAAAAGATACTCGCCATCAACCCAGATTTTATTATCACATTCGGGCCTGATGGCGATACGCATCATGCCGAACATATTGTTACAGGAGCTGCAGTAACTGAGCTGCTTTTACGTGAAGGCTGGGTAGAAAAATATCCTTTGTATTATGTAGCATGGACAAAAACTCAATCCGAAAGTTATATGGAGGAACTGGGCTATGTGAGCAGTCAATACTTTAATGTAAAAGTTGAATACACACAGCAAGAAGAAAACAAAGCGCTGGAGATAATGCCCTGCTATGCTACGCAATACACTACTGATGAAATAAAAGAAGATTATCAAAAGAAAATAAATGACAAATCAAATACCATTTACTTCAGAAGGTTTGCAGTTAAGAAAGGAATGCAAACAGAATTTTGATCATCAATAAAAGCATCAACATGAGAAAAAGTTTAGTTGGCTTGCTGTTGCTGATCATTTCAACAAGCAGTACTGCCCAGGGAAAATTAGTTAGGCATGAATTTACTGCCGCTTCATTACAAAATAATAAAGCAAACGAAAATCCTTTACGCCAACTAACGGTGTACCTGCCTCCTGATTATGAAAAAGGAACGCAACATTACCCGGTTATCTATGTGCTGCATGGCTATGGCGGGAACGATAGCATAATGATGAGTGTATGGATCAATTTTAAACGCTTACTCGATGAATCGATCAAAACCGGAAAGATGCGTCCTATGATTGTAGTGGCCCCCAACAGTGATACAAAAATGGAAGGAAGTTTTTATACCAACTCTTCTGTTACTGGCAACTGGGCCGATTACATTGCAAAAGATGTGGTGCAATACATGGATAAAAATTTCAGAACAATACCCGACCGCAAAAGTCGTGGACTCTGCGGGCATTCAATGGGAGGTAATGGTGCTTTAAAATTAGGGATGCTGTTTGCCGATACATTTAGTGCCGTGTATGCACTTAGCCCCGCAGTGCTGAATTGGTATGGCGATTTTACACTAAGAAGTGGCGGCTTTAAACAGATCAGCCGGCTTAGTAACGAAGATGCAATCCTCAAAGGATTGAATGAATCGGAACAGACTGGTGATTTTAATGCATTTTTTGCTGCCGCATTTACTGCCATGGCAAAAGTGTATTCACCCAACGCTT
This sequence comes from Lacibacter sp., assembly GCA_036675885.1. Classification (GTDB taxonomy): domain Bacteria; phylum Bacteroidota; class Bacteroidia; order Chitinophagales; family Chitinophagaceae; genus Lacibacter. The sequence goes on from JAKFDY010000122.1 coordinate 2,460, forward strand.
CAAAAAAGGAATTGCTTGCAGATTTTCCTATTACATATGTTAAAGACAGTGCCGTTTATGATCCGAAAGTGATCAGCCAATGGGAAACACAATTTCCCTTTAACATGATTGATGATTATCTGCCACAGTTACGAAGTCTTACAGCATTGAAATTAGATTGGGGACGTAATGAAGAATTTTCTCATATCCCTTATACAAGTTTGCAATTCAGTAAAAAACTGGAAGCATACCGCATTAAACATTTTGCGG
>JAKFDY010000123.1:0-12858 GCA_036675885.1 Lacibacter sp.
CTGCATTTTGCTTTTGATAAAAGGACAACACATACTTTTGATCAGGCGAACTAACCAACACTTTGGTTGAATCAATCACCTGCTGTGAAAAAGCATTTAAAAGAAAAAAAACAAAACCTATCGTTACAAGAAATCGTTTCATCAGTTTATAATTTATCGTTCAATTGTTTCCCTTCTTTCAATCGCTTTAAACGAAGCAGCGCTTCTATGTAGTAATAATCAGCATATATAATCGATGCGTCAATTTCACCACCGTTGGGTTTATGTCCTGTACTGTGCAAAAGGAACATGTTATTTACATTCCTGCTTTGATATTTTTCGGATGAAAGTGAAGTCAACATCTTTTCTGCTTTCGTTTTATACTCTTCGGCTTTTGCTTTATCAGTTACAAATGTTGAAAGTTCAAGTAATGCAGAAGCTACCACACAGGCCGCAGAAGCATCTTTTGGTTCATTAGGTATATCCGGCGCATTAAAATCCCAATACGGAATAAAATCTTCAGGAAGATTTTTCAAATACACATCCGTTACCTTTTGAGCAAAGTCTAAAAACTTCGGATCCTTTGTTTCTCTATACACCATAGTATATCCGTAGATCGCCCAGCTTTGTCCTCTTGCCCACATACTGCTGTCGCTGTAACCCTGGTGTGTAATTCCTTTTATCTTTTTACCAGTAGCAGTATCATATACCACAACATGATAAGAAGTATAATCGGGACGGAAATGATTCTGCATGGTTGTCTCTGCATGCTTCACAGCCATATCATAGAACTGCTTATTGCCTCCGTTCTTTGAAGCCCAGAACAACAATTCAAGATTGATCATGTTATCCATGATGGTGTTGTGATGTAAAGGCCAGTCAACTCCTGGTACTTCTCTCGGCCACGACAACATTGTTCCCACTTTTTGATTAAATAATTTTGAAACAGTGTCAGCAGCACAAAGCAAAACAGATTTATAAATTGAATCACCCGTAAGCCGATAACCATTTCCTATACTGGTAAAAACCTGGAACCCGAGATCGTGATCAATAGCTGCAGAATCAACCAGCGGATAAAGAGCTTGTGAATAACGTTGTGCCTGTTGTTTCCAGTTGTCATCTTTTGAATACTCATATTCATACCAAAGAATGCCGGGCCAGAAACCGCAAGTCCAGTCACGATAGTTAACATTGCGCCATTCTCTTTTTCCATTGGCAACACTGCGTGGAATAAATGAAGAATCGCTTTTCAAATCTTTTATTGCTGCCGATGTTTGCTGTAAACAATAATCAAGTTCTTTGTTTACGTCTAATGAACCTGACTTTGTGTTACACGAACAGCAGAGACCGCTAAGAACAAATACAATGATCAATAACCTCATTTTAATTCCAGTTTAGTATATGCAGAAGCCGGCAAATCAAATAACATGATCTGCTTTCCTTTATAAACAGCAGTTCGTCCTTTATAGACTTTTGCACCTATCATAATTTTTGCATCCTGTTTATTTTTGAATAGCTCAGCAGGAAGACTGATACGTACAGGTGCAGATGCAAAAAAGAAAACATCTTTCGCTTTCAATTCAATACCTGCACAAACACATGCTTTTTTAGCATTAATGCTGTAGGCGCCATTGCGAATAGCTGTACCATTTCCAAGAAATAAGTACTGAACATCTTTATTAAGTTCACTTACAACAGCAAAAGTGCCGGAGAATGATTTGTTTTCATACATCACTGAATTCCCTTCCTGCGGAAGTGAAAACAAAAATTGTTTTGAGCCGTTGGCATTTGTTACAACAAGCCCGGTAAAATCAACCGGTGCATTTATTGGTTGAAACAAACTTGTGGATCGAATTGATTTCAGTTGTGAAATTGTTGATGGTTCAAATACTACAGCAAATGGTTTTGTCCATGCTTCACCGCTTTGTCTTGCAACAATGGTTGGCAAAGGCAGGTCTGCAATTTCTTTTGGCAGTCCCATTCTGTCGATTGCAGTTGAACGTGGAGACTTTGCAATGATGATTTCTCTTTCTTTGTTACCATTCATCCACATGTTCATCTGTACATCTTCCTTACCTGGAATTGAAAGATTGAACACCGCATTAATGTCTTTATTTTTTCCTGCCGATTGCTTTGCATAAATGTAATCGTAGGCAAACAGGTGGCCACCACCAAAAGACAACTGATCAGTTGACTGAAGAGTTATTGGTTGATTCTTTGCATCAGTTACAGTTAACGCCTGCCCCATGTTGTGATAGAAGTAATCATGCATTTTATCCTTGCCATCTTTCCGCTTTGATCGAAAGATATCAATGTAATAAGCTGTGGTATCGGAAGGACGTATTGTGCTGATCAATCGTAATTGATCTGATTGTGTTTCGGGTTCAAGGAAAAAAAGATTACCAAAACTTACGGCCGGGAAATAATTTTCAGGACTTCTGCTGCCGGGATAAGAACTTTTTACTTCAAACCCATGATTGCTTTTCATAACGGGATAAGCTGAAACTCCATCTACCACCACCGTATTGTGTGCAGGAAACTGAGAGTAGTACTCAGCATAATCAGCCTGGAAATAATTTGTACCGATGCCACTTTCAGGCCCTAACACATATCCTTTTCCATATAACTCCATCGACATACCACCTGCATGCATGTGATTACCCTTTGAACCACTCATCGCAATCATCAATCCGTTTTTATTATCAAACCCATTACGCAGATTGAACAGGCTTACATGTGCTGAATAAAATACCGGTGAGATAAAATCTGTAAGACGACCTGGTTGAACATCTTTGCTCAACTGAGGACGTTCTTCAATACTTACTAAACGATTGATGCCTCTGCCATTCTCATTCATGTCAGGATCAACGCCACGTTCTTTATAATACTGCTGTAAAAATTTTATGTAGGCTGTAAAATATTTTTGTTGCTCAGGCTTATTATTTGCAATGGCGTTCGAAAGCATTTTATAAGCAGCATTCGTATTAATTCTTCCGTAATGAGAATCTCCAAAACTCGCAAAGTATCCATTTGGAAAAAGATACTGTGCTGGAGCAATAACAGCTTTTTTCAAAATTGGCAATGAAACAACAAGATCAAGATGATAATATTTATCAAAAAAGTTTACAAAATCCATTACATCATTCAGCACGAGCAAAGAATACCCTGCCGATTCATTCCACATTCCTGTTACTTCATCAAACCCTTCATTCACTACTTTTTGTAACGACCATTGCCGTTGCACATTCTTATTCAAAATGAAATTTGTATAATACTGATTTCCTTTCCCATCTGCATAAGCTTTATCATCATCAAGCATCAATGCAATATTCAGCACATTCTTTGCCTGCATCAGGTTCCAGTTATTAAATGCTACACCATGATCAATCTGGAGATCAGCCCACTTTTTAAACACATCTGTATATACACTGTTTTTCTGCAGAGCTTTTTGCAGAATATAATCATGAAGAAAATCGTAAATGCCGGTTAAACTATTGATGATGGCAACTTCCTGAATTACTTCAAAGGACGACAGACCAGCTAAGGTTTGATGATGACCATGTGATAAATCAGTTGGTTCTTTCCGGTATTGCATCCCGGTCATATAAGTATCAAATAAATCAAACGAAAACCTTGCGTACTTTTCTTCTTTTGTGATGTAATACAATACAGATGACGTATATGCCATCCGCATAATGTTATTGTTGATATTTTCAATAATGTTAGCCGTCTTGGAGATATCAACCCATTCCATTTGTTTCGTTGATCTGTTCACCAGGTATAATCCACGTGGGTCATCCATGTACGGCATAATATCTTCCAGCTTGGGCGCTGCATGTGCGGTTACACCACCGCGCTGGCCTGGAAATTTTACAGTAGGTACAGGTGCTGTTCCTTCAGCATGATCATAGGTTCCGCCCTTTATAAAAATTTCGGTTGACTTTGTTTTCCAAAACATCATCAGTCTTGAAACAATCCATGTTGAATCGGTTTGATGACGGGTTACATATTCATCAATGTTTTTCTTCGCCTCTGCATAAATATCTTTTGCCCATGTTTCCGCAGCAATTATTTTTTGAACGTATTCTTTATCAGTATTGCCTGTCAAACAACGGGGATAACTTAAAGAAACCAGGGATGGCAGCTTTATATCCTGTGCATTTAAAGAAATACAAGTTGTTAAGAAACATACTATCAGAACCGTTTTTGACATCATCGCCGTTTAGAATGTTTTTATCTTTTTGCTATCATAAAATATAAGTCTATACAGACAAGAGTTTCTGTCGCCTGTTATAGCCTTTAAATAAATTTATCAAGGGCAGCTATTAAAATAACCAACTGCTTAACGGATATAAAAAACTGCCGCCCCTGATGAATTCTTCTTAGTAACTATTCCCAGCCTCACAATTCTGTTCCTATGCCGTTTGCCTCACACCTACTATTTGGTTTTTCAAATGTCTGTTTCATTATTGTTTTACAATTTTCGTTGTAGTAAGAACATCGCCATTGATTACCTGCACATAATATACGCCTGCAGCCAGTGTTTGCACCTGAAGGTTTTGGATAGTATTAATCAGCCTGGCCGAAACAACTACTGCTCCATTTACATTATACACTTTCACCAAGGCACCTTCCTGCAATTTGTTCACTTTAATGATCAGCTGGTCTGTAACAGGATTTGGATAAACAATTGTGCCTTCCTTAACTAACTCTATAGATGCTGTTGTATTTGCAGGACGGGAAGCCGTAGCATTGCAGGTTCCCAAATAATCGCCGTGGTTTAAATGATCCTGCACATCTTCATAAGGAACGCATAGCGAATTACCACTATGACACACCATTCTGCTTTTGTTTTTATTACCACAGCGCACATCAACAACTTTAATTGTGATGGTAACAGTTGCCTCACATCCTTTGGCGTCTGTTACAGTTACTGTGTATGTTCCTGCTGCCGTAACTGTAATTGCCTGTGTAGTTGAAACCGGAGACGTGTTCCAACTATACGTATAAGGAGAACTGCCACCTGCAGGTAACGCAGTAATAACAAGCGATGTAGCGCCATAGCCGGTATAGATCGTGTTGGCATCAACGCCTGAGCTTAATGCGTATACATCGGGAATTGTAACAGCAAGCTGTGCATTTACAGTTACAACAGTACTTGCAGTACTTACATTTCCATGAATATCTGTTACTGTCCACGCAATTGTTGATTCACCTGCATTAAATGAACCGCTTGCATCTGACCCATTGCCACTTCTTACAGTAGCGCCACTTACACTGTAACTAACAGAAGCAATACCACAATTATCAGTAGCAATCAATGAAGGAATTGTATAAGAACCTGCAATACTGTAACAGAAGAATTGTGCTGATGACATTGTTACAGTTGGCTTCACATCATCAATAACAGTTACCTGCGCCGTAGCAGAACCCGAATGCCCATCTGCATCTGTTGCAGTAAGCGTTACGGTTACTGGTGAACCAATATCAGCGCAAGTGAAATCAGTTTTATCCAAACTTAATATCAGCACTCCTGAATAACTTATCGAACCATCATCCACTTGTTGGGGTGTGATGAATACTTTTCCATCTGCACCCACTGCTACTTCTATGTTTTTTGTTTTAACGGTGGGGAATCTGTACACCGTTAGAGCCATTGTATCATTTAATGAACCCCAATCATTTGCTGCAGTAAGTATCACAGAAAAAGTTCCTGCAGTGGTTGGTGCACCGGAAATAATACCGTTGCAGGTATTCAGCGTTAAGCCATCGGGCAAACCTGCAGCACTATAATTGCTTGGCCTGTTGCTGGCTTGTATTGAATAACTGAATGACGAATCATACCAAATGTTTTGTGTACCTGCCTTAGTCAATATCTGTGGTGCCTTGGTAAGAAGTCCATAAAATTCAACTTCGGCAACATTTCCATATCCATTATTTGGAGACAGATAGCGAACATAACGGTATGCAGCAGTGTTTGTGATGGTTTGCTCTGTATAAATGCCTACGACAGGTGCTGCCGTAATGGTATAAAGTGTTGTTGCAGTACTGAAATTGGCAACATTAGAACCCTGGAAAACACCGCCTACCATACGTGAAGCAAAACCTGAACGTGGTGCATAACGAATTTTGAAAACGGTCTGTATGCTGTCTGCGCCTAAATCATATCCCACCCATACACCGTTTGCAGTCGGGCCATCAAAGAAAGTAGCAAGGTTGCCATCCACTGCTGCTGCTTTGGTTGTAGCAGCATTATTACCCCATGAACCGTTTGTACCGATGAGTGCACCTGTAAGCTTTTTACCAAATGAAAGACTTGCTACCGATGAGTTTGCTCCTTCACCTACACTGTTAATTGCCGATACTACATAAAAATAGGTTTTGCAATTTTCAGCCGTAGTATCAACATAACTGGTGCTGGTTATGTTCGCAATAGTTGTGAAAGGTCCTGTTGCAGTTTCTGCACGTTTTACATTATAGCCGGTAGCACTCATTGGTGCAGACCATGTTAATGCTATTTGATTGTTACCAGCAACAACAGAAAGAATGCTTGGTGATGGCGGCGGTACCGATTGGTAAACCAGTGCCAATATTTCTGATGCACTTAAACCTTTGTTGTAAATTCTGAACTCGTCCACCGAACCATTGAAGAGTGGATCGCTACTCCATTGCGATTTGCCAATCCAGTTCTGTGTGGTATTGCCCAGTGAAGAGGGTTTTGTTGTCATGGCATTATTACGGCCTATTTCAACTCCATCAACATAAAGTATTCCCACTGTACCTGTCAGCGTTACAGCAAAATGATGCCACCCGCCAGCAGCAATGGCTACAGTACTATTGATTTGCTGCACTACACCGCCGGTGATAATTTCATATCGTACATAGCCGGTGCTTGCCCGTGCTGTTAAGAACATATAGTTAGTCGTACCTGAACCAAAATCAAAAATCCTTGCCCAGGTTGCACTCGCATCCACCTTCGCCCATGTGGCAATAGTAAAATTATTGACAGCACTCATCAATGATGTTGGAAGTGTTACATATCCATTGCTGCCATTCAATTTAACAGCTTTCCCCTGAAGACCATCTGTCCAACTGTCTCCGCCGATAAATGCACCATGACGGGCACCCCATGAATCAATGGCTTTTGTACCAGTGCTGTCATTAAACTTATAATAATCCCATTGGCCCAATTGCGGAGTAGCCGCTATTGGAGAAGTTCCGGGATATTCAACACTTCCATCTATGCTTGATATAATGTAATAGTAGGTAGTACCATTGGTAAGCAGAGAATCTGCAAATCTTGCATTCGTGGCCGTGCCCACCAAAGTAAACGGACCAGACTGCGATGTAGAACGCTTAATGTTATAGGTGAGGTTCAGAATGGGATTCCATTCTAAAACAACTTTTGTATCGCCTTCGGCAGCCAGCACATTTTCAACTACTGTTTTCAATACTGCAAGACGCAGTGTATCTGTTACTGAAGCTGTATCATTAGCTGCAGTTAAAACAATTGCAAAGTTGCCGCTTACAGTTGGTGTACCGGATATTACACCGGTTGATGTATTCACACTCAGGCCATCAGGCAGTCCTGCAGCATTAAAGCTGTTTGGCGAATGAATAGCTTGAATAGTATAACTGTATGCCTTGCCCACCAGTGCGGTATCTGCTTTAGCACTTACAATGGTTATAGGCACAACACGTTCATCCCTCAGCACAACATCATTACCATCACCTCCGATATAAGTAATACGGAAGCTGTGGTTGCCAAGTTTTATAAGACCTAACTCGGGAAGATCTTTGAAAGTGCCTTTTACAGCATTACTGCCGGTGTTTTCGATAATCGTGAAGTTGGTTCCTAATGCCAGAGCAGCAGAATCTGTATTGACTACTGCCAGCGCAGGATAACCCACCAGATTAACAGTGCCGGCCTTTATTTTATCTGCTATTGTATCTTTCGTGCTTACCTGTACATTATAGATCGCATTGCTATTAAGTGTGAGGCTGCTTGTGGTAGTAAACGTACCGATACTGCCATTGCCGGGTTCGAGCATAGCGGTTGCGGAAGTTCCCGTACCGATTGTTACAGATGCCTGGCTAAGACCAGTTCCTCCGAATATACCGCTGCTGTCCACAACAGGGCTTGCAAAAGCGCCATTAGTTGGACTATTGCTCAAAAGGAATGCCCCCTCTTTGATGGTGGTAGTTCCCCAATAAGTGTGGTTACCGCCAAAAAACAGCGTTCCCGTACCTACTTTCACAATATCAAAATAATTAGCTATAGTTCCACCAAACCATGTTGACTGATTTAATGCACCAATGCTGATTGTTGGTGTACCGCCAGCATTATTACGAATATAACCACGGCCAGAAAGTGCACCAAAATGAAGTGTGCCTGTTTTGAAACCAATGCCTATGCAATCAATTCCATTTGCATCAAGATTCCAATATGCTTTGGCACTGCCCGCCTCCGGAACCATAAAACGAACACGGTTTCTTCCGCTGCGAAGCGCTGCAACAAATGTTCCTGTGAATCCGCTGTTATCTCCATAAAGATTGATGCCCGGATAATCGTTACCATCTTCCCACAAAGTGCCGCTTCCTGTAATCCTGCCATAAATAGTCATGGAATTGACAGTTTGATTGAGAAAACTTCGTTTCCCGGCAACAACTTCAATATCATTATAGATGGTAGCTGCACTATCACCGGATTGTATGGTGCCTCCGTTCATAATGATTTTACCTGTGCCCAGCGGACCTGATGTTGGTGCACCTGATGTTCCTTTACCAATCGCCTCAATAGCAGCAACCCCGTTAAGGATAGTATTACCGGAGTAAGTATTTTGTCCGGACAGCATAAGCCAACCACCGCCATTTTTTGTCAAACCTCCAGAGCCACTCAGAATACCTGTGTATTTAATGGTTGAAGTTGCAGTTACATTCACCTGTTCATTAATTGTAACAGGTGTTGTTATGGTTTGTGTATTGGAAGATATGTTCACCAGGTCAGTCTTCAGCGTAAAGCCGTTACCAGTGATGGTATAAGCACTTGCAGTTGTATCGAACAGCATCCTTGAAACTTCGAGGCCTGTCAGGTTATTTGTTAAAACACTATCAGCAGTGTTTTTGAACGTTACGATAGCAGGGCTTTGTGGCACGCTGTTCTCCACCCAGTTGCCTGTTTCGCTCCATAGATTACTACCAGGATCTGAACTCCATGTAGAAGAATTGGAACCAGGCACACCAAATGATTCTAAAGAATTGGCACTTTCAAGACTGGTACCCGCAGACGAAACCACATAATAATACCCGGTGCCGTTAACAACATTTACATCAGAATAACTGTTTGCAGATACCTGTGCAATAGCCGTGTAAGGTCCACCGGTAGTTAATGAACGTTTTACTTTATAGGAAGAGGCGCCGTTAGCTGTAGCCCACGTCAGGTCTATCTGCCCGTTTTTGCTGGTTACTACTGGCTTGCCAGGGATTGCCGGTGGCACAGAACCAAATACTTCGTTGGAAATTCCGCTCTCCAGTTCACCTGTAAGAGCTGTTACCACATAATAGTTGTTCACTTCAGGAACAGGAGCAGCATCGGTAAAGCTGGTGACATTAATACCACTCTGAATAAGAGTATAAGGTCCGCCCGAAGTGAGTGAACGTTTAACCGAATAACCGGTAGCGTTGGCAGAGGCCTTCCAGGTAAGTTTAATTTGCGTGGTATTAACTACTGTTGCTACCAGGGAATCGGGAACGGCAGGTATATCACTACCAATAACCTTAAGCATTAAAGTAGCTCTACCTGTACCAATGCCATTAGCAGCGGTTAATGTTATCTCGCTTTGACCTATTGCAGCAGGTGTTCCTGATATAACGCCGGTTGCAGCATCAATGGATAAACCTTCGGGCAGGCCACTCGCACTATATGTTGTGGGAGTTTCACTCGCCGTAATAGTATAATTAAATGGAGCACCAAATGTAGTTGTGAGGGAAGTAGCACTGTTGATTTCAGGAGAACCGGCAGGTGCAGCCTGGCTGAAACCTACATTAGTAAAATTGGTCGTATTCAGAGCCGAAGTATTATTAGACAGTGTATAAAAGCCATAATACAAATCGGAAGAATAACCTGTAGGGGTATAAAAGCAATTAAGGCTGGTCCAGTTTACACCGTCATGCGAATGATAAGTAAGTATGCGGTTGCCAACTCTCTCTATCTTTAGCCACCAGGGTGCTTTGGGCTGCCAATGCCTGCCTACCCCACCCGATGCTGACAGGTAGATGTCCCAAAAGGGAGCACCTGGTGCCAGCGACTGCCGGATCATGACACCGCTACCGCCCGAACTTAGAGACATATTATCAACCTTTACCACCAGGCCCGCATCACCGCTCATCTTCTTAAACGTATAATTGAATGCACTGCTCGTTGAATTGCCAGCTGCCTTTACGGTCCACACCCCGTTGTTGTAAGAAGCACTGCCTGCTATTCCGGGGTTGCCAATATCTGTATTGGTTAAATAGCTTACCGGCTGCACATGCTCTGAAGGATAATACACCGGAGGCAATGGAGTAGCAGTAGAAGTATCAGAAGATTTCAGGTATAAAAAATCGCCACCGGCTCCACCTAATGCGGCCCTCATCTTATCAGTGTATGGTGTAGGAATACCTTTACGCAGAGCGTACGCACCAAGCATGAGGTTAGTCATATCTCCCCTGCGTGCACCGGGTGCAATGCCCCAGTTAGTCCAAAAAGAGGCGTAACCACCAAATGGAATGAAGGTCATCGTATCGCCTTCAAAAGCGAATTTGTGGTATAGTTCGCCAATGCTCAGTACCCGGTTGTCCAGTTCTGCATATATATCAATCCCCTGCTTCCAGGCCAGTTCAGCCCCCCACACAATTGCTGCGGCTTGTACCCGCCAGTGGTCGTCACGACCGGCATCGCCTACTTCGCCGTTGGTTAATGAGTTGCGCATGCCGCCGCCGGCATCCATGCGATATACGTCAATCGCCTGGTTAAATCTTGTGACATCATCACAAAAAGCCGCTGCTGCTAAAGCGATTTTCAACTGAAGGGCACCTTTGTTTGCATCACGCAGTTGATAAGGAACAAACGAAGTTGGATAAAGCACATTGGCAAAATAATTCTTGACATGAACGGTATTAGAGTCCGTCCAGCCGGGAAACGTGCCCCGCAGAATATCGGCACCTGTGGCCCAGTATTCGGTAAAGTCACCAATGTCGAGCATGGATTCATTACCACCCCAAACCGTATTGGTTACAGCCCAGGCATCTATAATGTCTGTGCCTTTTCGTGCATAAGCAGAGTCGCCTGTAAATACCCACATAAAAGCCAGGTGATGAACAGCGATCATATCATTGATCCAAACTGTATTATTCAAATTCGGAGCACGGGTTACTGTTGCTTTCGGATTCGCCGTGTAGGAAAGCTTAGAGCGATAGTCTTCTTTAAAGGCATTATAAGCCGAGAGCCAGGGTTCTTTGGTGATATTGGCTTTCAACTGTTCAAGGTCATACTTTGTAAATGGTATGCCCGGATGTTGGAAACGTTGTGCCTTTGCATCGACACAAATCAACAGGGTTAAAACTGTTACCCAAAAGCAGTTAAGAACTGCGATTTTGATTACAGAACCATGCGTAAAAAATTTCATATTGGCAATTGTTTAATCTCGTTAAAGAATGCTGAAATTGTTTTTCTAAAGATTGGCATCCTCATTTAATATCAATTTGGGTGAGTTTTCATTGCAGTTTTTTTTTAAAACAGGAAAAGGTGGAAACCTCTTCCGTGATTGATTATGATTGTTTGCTAACTCATATTTTTTAATCTAAATTATACAGCAACGTACCAAACCCCAACTGATCAAAACCACCACTATTGGGGCCGTAATCACCACCACCGCCTTCGGGTCGAACCTTTTGATGAAGCGGCGCTGACGGCACACCTTGCCGCGCACAACATACCCATTCACGGGCCGGCTGCCGTGAACTTCGGGGCCGAGGGGGAAGGCTTGTCGCTCTACATCTCTGACCCGGACGGCAACACAGTTGAGTTGAAAGGCCCTGCGTATGCGAGAACGCGTTTGGCCCATCGGTGATTTCAAACTTTATAAGGCGCTGACCATGACATTTCGAGAAATTTTTGGCCTGGTGCTGATGACAGCGGCGCTGGTGCTGATACCCGTGGCCTGGACGTTTAGCCGCACACTCTGGTTCGTGGCATTTGCCATGTTCGTGGTTGGGGTAGCGCTCTTTCTGACCGACCGTGTCAGTCGCCGCATGTCGAAAGCAGACGCAGCTGGTTCAGGTGGGAGCGGCTCCTCTGGCCATGCCATGCCGACAGACATACACAACTACACAGGCTGGCGCTCCGGTGGGCGCTCCGAAGCGATGGACAACTCGTCGCATGCGGGCGACGGCGGCGATTAACAAGACTGGCGCAGGGTTCTTCAGTGAACCCTTTGCGGTATCGAATGCCCGGTTCGTCGGGGGTGCTGGTGGCGGTATCTCGGCCAACTTCGCCCAAGGCCCGATCTTCCCGAAGAGTTGCCGGCGCTACTTGGGCGGACTGTGCTTGGAATCGTAGTCGTCTGACAGCGCCCGCATCTTGTACAGGGGGTACTGGAAGACTTCGGCGTAGTACTTGTAGTTGTCCGCGTTGGTAAGCTTCTCGGCATTCGTCAAGGTCTCTACGCTGCTCTTCATGCCGTACACATGGTCCACGGTGGCCACCGTCAGGTGGGACAGCTCGTGGATGATGGTTCCCAGCGTCGAATTGGTGCCCAGCACGGCGTAGCTCGCGTACAAGGGCGGGCAAAGGTACATCTCGGCCGTAAAGGCGCCGCCGGCGGCGGCCGCCTTGTCTAC
>JAKFDY010000124.1:0-1742 GCA_036675885.1 Lacibacter sp.
AAAAGAATTTGAAGAAGGTAAACTCTCACTGGAAGATCTGCGTGCTTATGCATTAGAAAATGGTGAGCCTGCTGTTCGCAGTGGTAAGCAGGAATACCTGGAGAATATCATCAACAGGTTTATCTGATGATTTGAAGAAAGTATCAGCTTGGCTAAGTTCTTAGAAGATGCCAAAAAAATGTAAACCGTTTAATTTTTTTTATGCTTCATCAAACTGAAACTATTATACAACTCGAAAAAATTGCATCGCAGGTTCGACGGGATATTGTACGGCAGGTGCATGGTTGCCAGAGCGGACATCCCGGTGGTTCATTAGGATGCACAGATTTACTGGTCGCTATATTTTTTCATGTTATGAAACATAATACACGGTTCAACATGAAAGGTGATGACGAAGATTTGTTCTTCCTTTCTAATGGACATATTTCACCTCTTTTGTATAGTGTATTGGCAAGAGCAGGATATTTTGATATAAACGAACTCACAACTTTCAGAAAGCTTAATTCAAGATTACAGGGGCATCCTACAACACATGAGCATTTACCGGGAATCCGCATATCGGCCGGTTCGTTAGGTCAGGGTTTATCTGTTGCTATTGGAGCAGCATTGTCAAAAAAGCTAAAGAACGATACGCAACTGGTTTATGTATTGATGGGTGATGGCGAACAAAATGAAGGACAAATTTGGGAGGCTTTGCAGTTTGCGCCACATCATAAAGTTGATAATTTAATTGCCATTGTAGATGTAAATGGTCAGCAGATTGATGGCCCGACCGAGAAAGTAATGAGCAATAGAAATTTAGCTAACAAGTATGGTGCATTTGGCTGGCAAATTGTTTACATGGATGGTAATAATATGGCTGATGTTGTAGCATCACTTAATACTGCAAAACAAATGTGTGGAAAAGGTACACCTGTTGCTATTATGATGAAAACAGAAATGGGTGCCGGTGTCGATTTTATGATGGGTAGTCATAAATGGCATGGTGTAGCGCCAAATAATGAACAGTTGCAGGCAGCACTTGCGCAACTGGAGGAAACAATGGGAGATTATTAATTCTACTATCTTTTACAATGAAAAAGTTTACATACACAGAAAAGAAAGATACCCGTTCGGGCTTTGGGGCAGGCATGACAGAATTAGGAAGAACAAATTCTGAAGTCGTAGCCTTGTGTGCAGACCTGGTTGGTTCTCTTAAAATTGATACGTTTATAAAAGAAAATCCGCAACGCTTTTTTCAATGTGGTATTGCTGAAGCTAATATGATTGGTATTGCAGCAGGGCTATCAATAGCCGGTCACATTCCTTTCGCAACCACGTTTGCAAATTTCGGGTCGGGAAGAGTGTATGATCAGATACGTCAATCAGTAGCATACAGTAATAAGAATGTAAAGATTGCAGTGTCACATGCAGGATTAACATTGGGCGAAGATGGTGCCACGCATCAGATTCTGGAAGATATTGGTTTAATGAAAATGCTGCCTGGCATGACTGTGATTAATCCCTGCGATTTTAATCAAACAAAATCATCAACAATTGCAGCAGCAGAATATGAATGCCCGGTGTATTTACGTTTTGGCCGTCCTGTTGTTCCGGTATTCACAGATCCGGATCAAAAATTTGAAATCGGAAAGGCGTGGTTGATGAATGAAGGAACAGATGTAACGATTATTGCCACCGGTCATTTGGTGTGGGAAGCAATTCAGGCATGTGAACAATTGGAAGAACTGGGAATTCATGCA
>JAKFDY010000125.1:0-12062 GCA_036675885.1 Lacibacter sp.
CAGCTCATCGGATGAAATGCGCCATTCGTTCCACCTTCATACGATGATTCGTCAATAGCAAGCACAACTTTTACATCGGGATTTATTTTTTTGAAATTATAAAGCTCATCAGTGTGCTGCCAAACACTATCCTTAAAAAAACTTGTTGCGGGAAAATCTTTGTCCTTAATAATAAACCTTGCTGTTTGTGGTTTTGGATGTCCGTTAAAGTAAGCGCCCACCAGTCTTCCATACCAACCCCAATCATATTCTGTATCTGTAGCTGCATGCACACCCACAAACCCTCCACCCGCCTGTATGTATCTTTCAAAAGCGATTTCCTGTTTGTTGTTAAGTACATCGCCTGTTGTGTTTAAAAAAATAACTGCTGCATAGTTGCTGAGTGAATCTTCATTAAACAAAGATGCATTTGCAGTAGTATCAGTTTCAAATCCATTTTCAACAGCAAGTTTATTAATTGCTGCAATGCCCGCAGGGATTGAACTATGAACGAACCCTGCTGTTTTTGTAAAAACAAGTACACGGGGTTTTCCGTTTCTCTTTTTTGAGCATGACATAACAAAGCAAAGAACGAGTGCGAAGACTGGCAAGAGATATTTTTTCATATTCTGTTTATCACTAAGTAAAAAGTTCAAGTTAGTCCGAAAAAACGCTTTCAGATGATTGTAATTTTGCCGAAACACATGTTATTTTAACTTCTTTCCTGTTTTCCTAAAATCTTGTCGTCAATGTAACGCCAAAAGTTTGAGGATCGCCTAAATGAACTGCACCAAAATCATAAGCATAGGCAATATATTTTGTATGCGTTAAGTTTCTACCCCAAATCATCAATTCACCAAATCTGGATGATAATCCCAGGCGTGCATTGAACAAACTATATCCTTTTTGACGAATCGTGTTTGCCAAATCAAAATATTGTTCTCCCACGTACATCCACTCGCCTCTTGCTGTTAATTTGAACTGTTTTTTCTTGTCTAATGCCAGACTATATTGAGCTGCAAACATGGAGGTCGTTTTCGGTGTAAAAATCTGTTTCTTTCCATCGAGATTTACTGCATTACCTTGTTGTGATAGTTTCAGGTTTTTATACACAGCATCTGTATATCCGAAATGATAATCAAGTTCCATTCCTTTGAACAATGTTGAAGCCAACTCAAGTTCTGCGCCCTTACTGTTTAACCGGCCTGCATTTCGTGTAATGGTAATTGCATCGGGCAAGATGAGTGTTGGCACCTGTGCATTGGTTACATAAGTAAGAAATGCTGCAACATTTACTCTTATACGATTGTTCCAAAAACTATTCTTACTGCCAATTTCAATATTGTTACTGTATTCCGGTTTGTAAGGATATAAAGGTGGTTGTGAAGGATCAGTTGATAATTGCGTAAGTCCGCCAGTGCGGTAGCCACGGCTATAGGTTGCAAACAAATTATTGTTGGCTGATATTTCATACAGCAATCCCAGCTTGGGAGAGAAAGCTGCAAAATTTGCACTTGCACTTGTATCAGGTCTTGTTGCAAAAGCAGGATCGGGATCTTTTTGATATTCGCCAAGCACACTATATTTTTTGTGCTCGTAATCATACCTCATTCCTGCTATCACACTTAATTTGTTTGTGACTGCATAAGATGTCTGGCCAAAAAAAGCAGCACCAGTATTGGTTCCCTTTGTTGAATTGATCAACGAAAAATCAGTATCAGGAGCACCTACCATTGCGGCATCTTTTCCAAAATGGATGGCTTGTTTAGCAGGATTGTATTGATGAAATAAATAACTTCCTGCTGTCCACTTCCAGGATGACACTGAAGATGCCGGCGATGAAAATTTAAATTCCTGTGTCCAAACTTTTACTTTATTCCATTTATCACCATAATCATTTATAACAGTAACGCCATCTATTGGAGAAAAATCGCCATCCAATGGCTGGTTATAATAACGATGATTGGACTGATACGCCGTTTGTGAACTAAAGCTGAATGGCTTTCCTGCATAGTTTACAACAAACGAACCATTCAATGTATTATCGATCATTGTTGCTACTGCATCCTGGCTCAACCGAAAAGGATTTTTCAACGCATCCTCTGCTCCATTTACCAATGGGAAAGCTCCTTGATTTTTATTTCCGTTGTGCTTAACATTTAAGCTCATAGTCCATTTATCGTTGGCAATAAATTTTAAATAATAGTTGCCAGAAAAAATCTTTTGCCCGTCGAAATCACGATTGTTAAACTCATTTGTATAAAAACCATTGCGACTTGCATACAAAGCCGATGCGCCTGCAAATAATTTATTCTTTACAAGTGGTATTTGCAGCCCTGCGCTGTATCGCTGTTGTGCAAAATTACCTGCAGTAACTTCAGCGAAACCTGATGTTATATTTGAAGGTTTTTTGGTGATGATATTAATAACACCACCCATTGCATTGCGGCCATACAGTGTTCCCTGCGGACCTCTTAATATTTCAATGCGTTCTACATCCAGCAACTGAGCAATATAAGTATCCAATCCAAACTGGTTCACACCATCAATATAAGTTGCTACTGCAGGGTCGTAGGAAGTAGCAGTAATACCCCTGATGGAAGTAACATTTCGTTCATCACCTGGATTAGCACTGTATAAATTGGGAACGATGGCTGTTAGTTCCTGTGCATTCCACAACCTGTATTGTTGTACCTGACGTGCAGAAAGTGTGCTGATGCTGAAAGGAACCTGTTGAAGCGTTTCTTCTCTTTTTTGTGCAGAAACCAAAACAGCATCCAGCTCCCTTGAGGCTTCTTTTAATTGAATAGTCAACTCTTGTTTTGATGAGTTGGTCAGAACAACCGGCAACGTAACAGTGACATATCCCACCGAAGATACTTGCACAACATAACTGCCGGGATTGACATTCTTCAATTCAAAATTTCCATTAGCATCAGAAATAGTTCCCCGGTTTGTATTCAACAAATACACCGACGATCCAGGTAACGGAGCCGCATCAGCTCCAGTAACCTTACCGGAAAAACGAATTAACTGTTGTGCCTGAGGTGCAAAAAATCCAAAAAGAAAAAAGATGCAGCAAAAAAAACGAACCTTCATAAATGGTACTGTATTAGAAATGGCATTATCGGCATGCAATATAAAGTCCTTTTACAGACTATCCATTATCAGGGGGGTATTCTTTCCCACAATTAAGGGAAGGCTAAAAACATTATCTGTACGGGCTAAAGTTCCCGTTTCTGTGACCTTACAATACATCCCCTTTTTTCTCAACTCATCCATCTCAGGCGCTTCCTGCACTTCTGTTCCTTTCATATTTGCACAGAAAAAAACACCACTATGCGTAATCTCTTTCTGTTCTTATTCATCACAGCTTGTTCACTTGTTGCTTGTAAAAAAGAAAGCACCGAAAAACCTGTTGAAGGCCCTTCCACCAATTTCGCACTTGATTATATGGAAGTAGAAGAAAACCTCTTTGGCGCCTACCTGTATTTGTACGGCAACTTTGGAGACAGCTCATCGACCAGTAAGGTAAAAGTTGGAAACATCTTGCTCAATGGTAACGCAAGTGCTAACGGCACCATACTTTCCTGGTCATCGTTTTATATCAAAGTAAGCATTGGCGATCCCAATGATGATACGGGAGCAGGCTATGTATCCGTTATCAACGGAGGTAAAGAAACCAATAAACGCATGCTCAATGTATGGGAAATAAGCATGCTCTATAAAGAACCCGATGAAGGCAGCATCCTCAAAGAAGTACGGTTTAATGTTTTCTTACGTGCCGATGCACATCCTCATCGTAACATCACCACATTTACAAGGCCCAGTACTTTCTCTGCACAGTCACAAGCATATTGGGCCATCGGTGGGCAAGGGCAGGCAACCTATCCTGGTGGTGGCATGACCATTACACTCGACAATCGCAGCGGTATAGTCATCTGGGCAAAACCAAATCAAGACAATACAAACCACGACAATAATTTTCAAAGCGAACTGCTGTTTAAAGATGGCGTATTTGAAATAACTGACTTGCACATGCACAAAAAAAATGCAACCCTTCACTCCTATCTTGCTCACGGCAGCCCTGCTCCATACATTACCAATTATGATTTTGGTGTAGAACCCTTGGAGTCAACTAAACCATTAAAACTTGAATTAGATAATAACCGTGCAATAAAAGCTGGTACTTATATAACGGGACCGCATGGTACGCAATATGATTTTACATGGGATGCCAGTGAAGCACCGAACCACATGCATAATTTTAAATTGGAATGGTCAAAAACTGAACCTCGTTTTAAACTATAACATTCACCATATATTAGAAACTGCTGTGCCGGGAAACCAATAACTGCAAAAATTATTGGCAACATTGTTTAAACCAGTGGTGGTTATATCCATTCAGATAAACCCCTTTCCTTCTATTTATTGAAATTGAAGAATTTGGCTAACTGAGTCAAATAGCAGGTTCGAACTTTGAACAGTCCTGGGCACTGGATTAATGTATTGTCTCAAAACCCGCTCCCAGAGCGGGTTTTTCGGTTCGATAATCTCTTTATTATTTTTTTTTTGCTATTGCTTGAGAATAAAACATTTAAGGGTTCGAAACCAATTCTGTTTAGCATATTGAATTGCAGGAAGTAAAACTATAGATGAACCGAATCATAAATCAGGTTAGTTATAATTAAACTTCACTTTATTTTTCCCAACGATCACTTCAAACTCACCTGGTTCAGTTACTGTTTTCAACTGTGTATTTACAAAAGCAAGGTCATTCTTATTAATGGTAAATGTTACCGTTTGCGTGCTACCTGCTGTTAAATATATTTTTTTGAAAGCCCGTAATCGTTTCATGTTTGGTGTAATGCTTGCATAAACATCACGTGTGTAAAGTTCAACGGTATGTTTACCCGGCAAGCTTCCTGTGTTTTTAACCGTAATGCTTACTGTTAACTTTTCATCGCCTTTTAATTCAGTTGTGCTTAATTGTATATCGCCATACTCAAAGGTTGTATAACTCAACCCATGACCAAAAGGATACAATGGATTGTAGCCAGTATGTATATCATCATTAAATACTTCCCTTACATCTTCCGAAGGTTTACGGTCGTACAAAACCATTTCACCCATACTGCGGGGATAACTGAATGGAAGAATTCCATCAGGATTGTAATCGCCGAATAATACATCAGCAATTGCTTCACCGGTTTTTTTTCCACTCCAGTAAGCCATTAATATTCCTTTTGCAGGAGGCTCAATATTGGTAATAAACTTTGGCCTGCCTTCCGTTAACACCAGTATCACGGGCTTGCCGGTTAAGTAAGCAGCATTTACAAGATCAACCTGGTTTTTATCCAATGCCAGGTCAGGTGTATTACCGGGACTTTCAGCATAGGCATTTTCTCCGATGCATAAAATAATTACATCAGCATTTGCAGCTGCAGTTGTTAATGCTGCAATATCATAGTTCATGGAGTTATCAAATCCCTTACCGGATGTAGTGATAATATTCGCTTCTCCAACTTTATCCTTAATTGCCTGGTAAATTGTTTTACTGTCGGCAGGATACCATTGTTCTTCTTTTCCCTGCCAGGTATAACTCCAGCAGCCGTTCAATGCACTGATGCTTTGTGCAGATGGACCTGCAACCAGCACTTTTGTATTCTTCGCAAGAGGCAATATATTGTTTTGATTCTTGAGTAAAGTCATTGCTTCATGTGCTGCATCCAGTGCAATTGCCTGGTATTCCGGTTTGCCGAAATTTTCAAAAGCTGCTGATTCAGGATAGGGATTCTCAAATAATCCTGTTTTCATTTTTAATGCCAGTATTCTTCTTACCGCACCATCAATGCGTGTCATTTTTACTTCACCTTTCTTCACTGCTTCAATCAGTAAATCATAAAATGAAAAATCACTTGGAACCATGCTCATATCAACTCCGGCATTTACAGCCATCACAACAGCTTCTCTTGCTGTTGTGGCAACATGATGCCATGTGTGCAAACGTTTAATATCTTCCCAATCGGTAACAATCAGTCCTTCAAAACCCAGCTCGGTTCTTAATACACCGGTTAATAAATATTTACTGGAATGAACCGGCACTCCGTTGATTTCACTTGAGTTGATCATGATGGTTGATGCACCTGCTTTCACCGCTTCTCTGAACTGTGGTAAATAATATTCTCTCAATTCTATTTCAGGTAAATAAATTGGTGTTCTGTCTTTTCCGTCCCTCGATGCTGAGTAACCGATATAATGTTTCATGCAACTGGCTACAGCTGTTGGGTTTTTTAATCCATCTTCTTCATAAGCTGTAATACCGGCTGTACCCATTTTCTTAACGATGTACACATCCTCACCATAAGTTTCAGGAAATCTTGACCATAAAGGCTGGCGTCCGATATCGAGTACAGGAGCAAAGTTCCAGCGTACTCCTGATGCTCTTAATTCTTTTGCAGTAACTTTTGCTGCAGCTGCAACCAATGCAGGATTTCTTGTTGCGGCCATTGCAATATTCTGCGGAAACAATGTTGAGTTCAGTGTATAGGTTTGACCATGAATGGCATCTAAACCGTAAATAACCGGAATTTTTAAACGGGTATTTTTTGTTTCGTCCTGGATCTGTGTGATGATCTTTCTCCAGGTCTCCACACTTAATG
Source organism: Lacibacter sp. (assembly GCA_036675885.1). Classification (GTDB taxonomy): domain Bacteria; phylum Bacteroidota; class Bacteroidia; order Chitinophagales; family Chitinophagaceae; genus Lacibacter. The sequence continues at coordinate 6,642 of JAKFDY010000125.1, forward strand.
CATGAGCAGTCGTGTTTAACATCGATCCTACTTTGTAATCAACCACAGCCTTTTTCAGTAAGGCTGCATCCAGTGAGCCATCTTCATTTTTCCATGCACCTTTGGCAACTACTGCCAGAGTAACCTGGGTCATTTGACCAACTTTCTCTTCCAAAGTCATTTGTTTTAAAAGATCTTCCACTTTTTGTTCAACTGTTTTACTGTTTTGATTGATTGCTGCAAGTGAAAGCACAGCAATAAGAAGCAACGCAACTGATTTTTTCATGTATTCATTTTTATTTTATTGTTGTACACATAGTATAACAATAAAAATGATCATCGCTGTTGGTATAAATTAGCCCGATCATTTTTATGGTTATATCATTTTGATTTTTTGTTTGATCTTTTAATAACGGGTTTTTCAACTGTAAATCTCAGCATTACTATATCATGTCGCTGTGCGGTTCTTGTCCAAGCGTTCCTGGTTGTTCCGATTTCTTTTTTCATCCACAGGTCTGTGATGCAGTAAGTTTTTGCATTAAAGTTGATAAATGTATTCGAAACAGAATCAGATACAAGGTTGTTTAAAATCATACGTAACAGAAACCGGCTTTTACTGCGGTTTAAAAAGCAGATAACAAGTTCATTGTGAGCCAGTGGTTTTATCCATGTATCAACACTGTCATTTTTTGTTGATAAAGATAAGCCTGCGCTCCCAAAAAAATCTTATCAATTGCTTCTTTATCTGTCGGTATGGGAATTGTTTTTTGGGCCACTACCCTTTAAATTATCGCCGGCAATTAATGGAGCTGCCGGCATGCACCACATAGAGAAATGTGTCCTGTCTTCACTTAATCAATTTGGAATTTTTTTGCGGATCAGGAACCAGATCGCATTCACCAATGCTTTGCGGGAGAACTCTCCATTGTCTGTTCCTCCTGTTAAAGTGTACCGGTAGAATTTATTTCCCTTGCCGAAATTTTTTAAAACTCAGTTCCACTGTACTCCTGTAAAAAATCAATTCCATAATATCGCTGCTTCACCAACCTGGCTTGACAGTTGACGGAATATTCGTCAATCAGTATATTTCAGCCAATTCTTTCAAACGTTCATCCGTAAAATCTTTCACAAACAGCAACACATGATCATTTCCTGTAAACTCATGCTCTTCGTGCATGGTAGTTAACACCACTGCTTTCATACCTGCACGTTTTGCACTCTCCACTCCTTTTGGTGAATCTTCAAATACAATGCAGTTGGCAGGTTGAACGCTTAAACGTTCTGCACATTTCACAAATGTCTCCGGATCGGGTTTGCTTACTGCTACATCATCGGCACTAACCAATGCAGTGAAATAATCACGGATGTGCAAATTGTCTAACACAAAATCAATATTAAACATGATGGCTGCAGAACCAATCGCCATTTTGATATTATTATGTTTTGCCTCTGCAAGAAATGTATCCAAACCGGGCAATAACTTTAAATAGGGTTTAAACTTTTGCTGGTATTGCTTTTCTTTTTCAAGACTCATCTGTTGCTTTTCATCTTCACTAAAACGGCCGGGGAACATACGTTCAAGCAGTTCATCATTTTTACCATAGCATTCCTCTTTCATTCGCTCCATCGAAATATTTGCACCTAACTCATTCAGTATTCCATGCCATGCTTTGATATGATAGTGCATATCATCTATCATCGTTCCGTTCAGGTCAAATAAAAATGCTTTCTGTTGATTCATGTTTGTGCTATTGCAGCGCAAAAGTATTGATCAATAAACAAAATCGCCCATGCAAATATGGCATGGACGATTTTGAAAAACTATAAGCTTAAGCTTTATTCTTACCAGAACTTCACATACAATGCTGTAAGTATAAGTAATGTAAATACGATCATCGCAATAATAGAAGGTTTCAACTTAAACATCTGCTTATCTAAAACAAATGCTTTCGGATTAACCTTCGGTCCTCTAAGACTGATACCGATCATTACTACCATTGTGATAAAGAAGGCCCATCCCATATTGATCAGGAACGGAATTTCATACACACCAGCATTATTTTTGTAAGCAGTGTACATCAATGTTTCATGACCAAACACACTTACTGCAAAGCTGTTAAAGAAAATAGCCATTACAAAACCGGTAATTAAACCGGCAACGGCAGCAGCACCTGTTGTACGTTTCCAAAACATACCGAGAATGAACATGGCAAATACACCGGGGCTGATAAAGCCGGTATACTTTTGAATAAATGTAAAGCCACCTTCACCACTAATGCCCAACAGATCTTTCCACTCAAATATTACAGCTAATACAATTGAAACTAATGCAGCCATTCTTCCTACCCAAACCATGTTTTTTTCTTCACCTTCATTATATACCGGAGCAGGAGCAGCATCCATAGCTGGCGCATTAGCATCCACTACAGGTCTCCTTCTGAAATACTTCAGGTAAATGTCGAGTGTAAAGATGGTACCAATACTGTTCAGCTTACCTGCAAGTGACGCAACGATGGCAGCTGTTAATGCAGCGATGGCTAATCCTTTTAATCCTGATGGTAAGAAACCAAGGATAGCAGAGTATGCATCATCCATTCCTCTCAACCCTTCTAAATGCCCGTTCTGATGTAATACATATGCAGCGATACCCGGCAACATTACAATGATTGGCATGAGTAATTTCAAGAATCCTGCAAACAAAATACCTTTACGTGCAGTATCTAAATCGGCACCCAATGCTCTTTGCGTGATGTACTGATTACAACCCCAGTAATTCAGGTTCACAATCCACTGACCGGCAAAATACATCGCAATACCAGGGAGAATCAGATATTTATTGATGTCTTCCTGTGAAGATGCTTCAGTTGGTTTTTTCAGGATCATATGGAAGTGATCAGGAGCCTGTGCCATCAATGTTTTGAAACCTGCCATCGCATCTCTGCCCAAACCAAATTTTTCACTTACAATAGTTAAAGCAAAATAAATTGTTGCAAAACCACCAATGATCAATACAGCTACCTGGATAACATCCGTGTAACCGATCACCTTCATACCACCTAATGTAATAATGAGTGAGAATACTGCAAGTGCAATCATTACTGTGTGTAAATATTCAGGCCCAATCAATCCACTGATAGCGATGGCACCTAAATATAAAATAGAAGTAAGGTTTACAAACACGTATAAGAACAACCAGAAAATGGCCATAATAAGCGACACCGTTTCATTATACCTTGTTTTCAAAAACTGAGGCATGGTGTATATCTTATTCTTCAAATACACCGGCATGAACCAAACAGCAATGATGATAAGTGCCAATGCAGCTATCCATTCATAGGCAGCTACAGCAATACCAACAAAATAACCGTTACCACTCATTCCGATAAATTGCTCCGCAGAAATATTAGAGGCAATTAATGAGGCACCGATTGCCCACCATGTAAGTGAACCTTCTGCTAAAAAATAATCATGTGATGCGGAAATGGATGCTTTCTTCTTTCTGTTGTAAACCCAGTAACCATAACCGGCAACAAGAATGAAATAAAAAACAAAGATGAGAATGTCTAAGCCTGATAAACTGTTCATTAGCTCGTTTTAAGTTTTTAAAAAATAGTAGTTTTTAGGTAAAGATCAACGGTAATAAATTTCGCTCCAGCGCAATTCGTTTTTGAATTGATAAATATCTGTGTTTTTGCCGATACGTACGTACTCTATTCCGGCCATTTCTGAAAAATCTTCCATGTGCTCTGATGTAAGGTTCTGACTATAGCCAGTGTGATGTGCACCACCTGCTAATATCCATGCTGCACAACCATCATTCATGTTTGGATATGGTTTCCACAACACTCTTGCAACAGGAAGTTTTGGAAGATCAGCAACAGGTGCTACTGCTTCCACTTCGTTAACTAACATTCGGAAGCGGTTACCCATATCAACAATTGAAGCATTCAATGCTGGCCCTGCCGCAACATTAAACACCAAACGAACAGGATCTTCTTTACCACCAATACCTAATGGATGAATTTCACAATTCGCTTTCCCATCAGCAATGCTTTCGCAGATCTCAAGCATGTGTGAACCGAGTACTAAAGGATTCTTTGGATCAAAATGATATGTATAATCTTCCATGAAACTGTTACCACCTTTCAAGCCTGTACCCATTACTTTCATGGTGCGCACAAGCGCTGCTGTTTTCCAATCGCCTTCACCTGCAAAGCCATAACCTTTACCCATTAAACGTTGTGAAGCAATGCCGGGCAGTTGTTTCATGCCATGCAGATCTTCAAACGTATCGCTGTAGCCTTTATAATTTCCGTGTTCAAGAAAGTATTGCATACCCAGTTCAATCTTTGCAGCATCACGCAATGACTGGTATTGCTTACCTTCTTTCTTTAAAGATGCAACAACATTATAGGTGTCAAAATATTCCTGCGTGAGTTTATCAACATCTGCATCACTTACTTCATTGATCACTTTTACCAGGTCACCAATACCATGTGTGTTTACACTGTAACCAAATTTCATTTCTGCTTCCACTTTGTCACCATCGGTTACTGCTACATAACGCATGTTATCACCAAAGCGAACAATACGTGCACCTTGTGAATCGTTCCAACCAGCTGCAGCTCTTGCCCAGGAACCAATTTCCTCCAACACTTGCGGCTCTTGCCAGTGGCCAACCACAACTTTTCTGTTTAGCCTCATACGCGATACCATAAATCCAAACTCCCTATCCCCATGGGCGCTTTGGTTGAGATTCATGAAATCCATATCTATTGAACTCCATGGGATATCACGATTGTACTGGGTATGCAGATGCAGCAGAGGTTTACGTAAAATGCTTAATCCGCGGATCCACATCTTAGCAGGCGAGAAGGTGTGCATCCAGGTAATCACACCAATACAGTTTTTGGCCACATTGGCTTCCTGCAGCGTATTATAAATCTCATCAGTGGATTTTACAACAGGCTTGTATACAACGCGTACCGGTATCTGCTCTGTGTTATCTAATCCTTTTGCTATTTCTTGTGAATGCTGGGCCACAAGATTTAAGGTTTCTTCCCCGTATAAATCCTGACTGCCTGTTATAAACCAAACTTCAAATGTTGTTAAATCGATCATGTTATATTATTATTTGAGAGATTATTCTGTACCGTGGTTACCTGTGTCCATATTCCTATTGGCCGTAGTAAGAATCAGGTCCGTGCTTTCGTTCGTAATGCTTTTTTATTAAAGCATCTTTTAAACGGGGTGCTTTAGGATTAATCTGCTCAGTTAGAAGAGCCATTTTTGCAACAGTTTCCAGCACTGCACTGTTGTACACAGCTTTCTCTGCCGTTTTACCCCATGTAAAAGGCGCGTGATTACCTACCAGGATCATTTCAACTTCCCTGTAATCCAATCCCTTTTCCTTAAAGCAATTCATAATCTGAAAGCCGGTTT
>JAKFDY010000126.1:0-13393 GCA_036675885.1 Lacibacter sp.
TGCTCAACAAGTAATATATTTTTAAACTCCCGTTCCGTTCGTAAGTAGGCCAACGAGTCTTCAGTTGATCCATCGTTCATCAACATTGCTGCGTATTGATAAAAATTTCTTGCTTGCCCCAATAAGTCTAATGAAATATTGGTGATGGCAATATCTTGTTCCAATATTGGTCCATGTCCACACCACTCGCTGTTTCGTTGCGAAAGGATCAGCGTTGTGTCAGCAAGATGAAGAGTATAGGCCTCCCTAAATCCCCGTCCGACCGATTCATCCGGGCGGGCCTCCAAAGGAGGGACCTTAGAGTCTGAATTTTTTGAAAATGATTCCATTATCGGAGTGTTTAAAGTTCTCCCCTTTGGGGGAGTTAGGGGGGCCTACATATGCTTCACCTCATCAGGCAAATCATAAAAAGTAGGATGACGGTAAACTTTATCATTCGCAGGATCGTATAAACTTTCTGCTTCATCAGGATTGCTGGCATGAATGTATTTGCTTTCCACCACCCATATACTTACACCTTCCATGCGCCGTGTATAAACATCACGTGCATTTTCAATTGCCATTTGTGCATCAGCAGCTTTTAAGCTGCCCACATGTTTATGATCGAGACCTTGCTTACTACGGATGAATACTTCCCACAATGGCCAAGCGGCCCCCTCTAAATCTCCCCCGGAAGGGGAGACTTTTGAAGATTCTGCTGTGGCAACATCTCCTGCGTTTGTATCAGGTATATCGCCGTAATAAAATTTTCTTATCTGAAAGTTCATAATTGCTGTTGTTGAGTTTACTTAAGCTGCTGCTAAAGCCCCTTCAGGGGTTTGGGGTTTCTTTCTTTTCTCCGCATGTGCTGCTGCTGCTTCACGCACCCATCTTCCTTCTTCATGCGCTTTGCGGCGTGCATTCAATCGTTCTTTATTACAAGGACCATTCCCTTTTACCACATTCCAGAATTCGTTCCAATCAATTTCACCGAAATCGTAATGGCCACGTTTTTCGTTCCATTTCAAATGCGGATCGGGCAAGGTCATGCCTAATAATTTCACCTGCTCCACACACATGTCTACAAACTGCTGACGCAGTTCATCATTTGTTTTGCGTTTGATCTTCCACTTCATGCTTTGATCGCTGTTGGTGCTTTCGCTGTCCTTCGGTCCAAACATCATCAGGCTTGGCCACCACCATCTGTTGATGGCATCCTGGCACATGGCTTTTTGTTCATCGGTTCCTTTTGATAAAACCAGCAACGATTCAAAACCCTGGCGCTGATGAAAACTTTCTTCTTTGCAGATACGCACCATCGCTCTGGCGTATGGTCCGTAACTGGTGCGGCACAACATTACCTGGTTTAAGATGGCAGCACCATCAACCAACCAGCCAATAGCACCCATGTCGGCCCATGTTAAGGAGGGATAATTAAAGATGGAAGAGTATTTGGCTTTGCCGCTGTGCAAGTCGTCGATCATTTGTTCCCGGCTCATGCCCAATGTTTCAGCAGCACAATAGAGGTATAAACCATGACCGGCTTCGTCCTGCACTTTTGCAATAAGAATGGCTTTGCGCCTGAGCGATGGTGCACGGCTGATCCAGTTACCTTCGGGCAACATTCCTACAACTTCACTATGGGCATGCTGACTGATCTGCCGGATATTTGTTTTCCGGTAGGCTTCGGGCATCCATTCCTTTGGCTCGATCTTAATTTCCTCATCGATCTTCGTTTGAAATACCTGTTCAAAATCGTGTAATGACATAACAATGCTGTTGATTAGCAAATTTAATCAAAACTAACACCCGTTTGGCTAGTTTGTTTAGCCTTTATTTGTACAGATAATTCTCATGCAGGATGTGAGTGCTTACTTCACATCGTAATCAACCGTTACGTTTGCGGTTATGGGATGGCTTTGGCAGGTCAGGATAAAACCCTGTTCAATTTCTTCCTGCTCCAATCCCCAATGAACATCCATTTTTACTTCGCCTTCCAGCAGCCTGGCTTTGCAGGTGCAGCATACGCCGCCTTTGCAGGCATAAGGCACATCGGCTCCTTGCTGTATAGCTGCATCAAGTATTGTTGTATCGCTGTTGAGTGGAATAGAAAAATCAAAACTCCGGCCATCTAACTTAACCGTGATATTACTTTGTGGGCCTTCTTCGCTTGTAGCTTGTAGCTTGTGGCTTGCGGCTTTACTCTGTCCCGGTGTTGTAAACAACTCAAAGTGAATTTTCTTTTCAGCTACGCCTTTGCTTTCTAAAAAATCTTTTACTGAAAAGATCATGTCTTCCGGTCCGCAAATGAAAAATTCATCAGCCGTTTTTATATCCAGCAGTTTATTGAAAAGATCCGTGCATTTGTCTTTGGTGATTCTGCCGAAGTTTAAACCGGCATCTGTTTTTTCCCTGCTTAAAATATGAATGAGATTAAACCGGTTAATGTATTTATTCTTTAGGCCTTCCAGTTCTTCAAAGAAGATAATGGATGAACGGGTTTTATTTCCATACACCAGTGTAAACGTACTTTCGGGTTCAGTTGCGAGTGTTGTTTTAATAATGGAAAGAAGAGGAGTGATGCCGCTGCCTGCAGCAAAAGCTACATAATTTTTTTTATTGGCTGCATCAAGTGTGGTGTAAAAACTGCCGATGGGTGGCATCACTTCCAGCACATCATTTTGTTTCAATTGCTCATTTGCAAAAATGGAGAAAGCGCCACCTTCTATTTTTTTGATTGCTACTTTCAGCTGCTTTTCCAATGGGCTGCTGCAAATAGAATAGGTGCGTCTTACTTCTTCACCGTTGATAGTAGTACGCATGGTAAGACTTTGCCCCTGTGTAAACTGAAATGATTCTTTTAAATTTTCAGGCACATCAAACAAAACAGAAACACAGTCGCTTGTTTCTTTCTTTACCTCTTTAACTATTAAGGAATGAAAATGGATAGACATACTACAATCTAAAAATTAATTCTCGTTGTTTCCATAAACAGCTTTCGGTTTATTTGTTGAATAAACGGGTTTGTAGGTTAGCAGCAACTCTTCCAGCCTAACACCTACTGCTGTTTTATTGATTGGAGCTTGCAAATCGGGAGAAAGATCTTTAAACATTTGTTTCATTTTCTCCTCGTTGCCATTTGAAAGGCGGATGAATTTCCAGCTTTTCCCATCATCAAACGACACGCCAATATTTGAGCTTACACTGCTTATAATGGTTGATTCAACAGTCATTTCAAGATAACTTTCAACAATGCATTGCCATTGGTTTTTATAACGCAGCAGTTGCAAAATAGTTCCGGAAGCACTTTTATCAACTACAGCAGCTTCCATACTTTTCATTTGCTGTTCTATAAAAACTGCAAACTGTTTTTCTCCTCCCAGCATTTTAACAAGCTCCGGGTGCATATAGTTTGTAAAAGCGTTCCAGTCTTTTCGTTGGAAAGTGGCAGACACACTATCCATGCCAGCCTTAATGTTTCGTTTAAGCAAAAGGCTATCCGTTTGCGCCCTTAACTGTAAACTTAAAAGGCACACTATAAATAAAAAAAGGTATTTCATTGGAAAAGCAAGCAGTTTGATGTGAAGTAAATGGAGAGGAGCAGTCTTATTTTCTTAACCCATCAATCATGATCAACACCATATTGTCTTCCAGCTCAGAGCCACTGATCTTGGCAGTGGAACGGTGCCAGCTTTCAATACCGCTTACTGAATGCAGAAGGATTACAACAGCTGTAGGTGCGTCGATCTTTTTGATCTCACCTTTTTTCATTCCTTCTTCAATAATCAAAGCAAGTCGTTTTCTGTAATTACGACGCTGTGTGTGGAAGTTAGAACGGTAAGGCTCATCGAGATGTTTCCACTCTCTGTCGCTCACCATTACTTCTTCGTAGTTGTCAACCATCTGCTGAATATGAAAGCGAAGCAGGGTCTCGATCTTCTTGATCGGCGTAAGACTGCCACTTTCAATTTCATCTAAATGCAGGTTAAAACGATTGGCTACATTAAAACATACCGATTCCAGTATCTCATTTTTGGAACGTATGTGATTGTATAAGCTCGCAGCTTCAATACCAAGGTTCTCAGCCAGATCTCTCATACTGGCTGCACCAAAACCTTTTTCCCTGAAGAGGGCGGCGCCGGCTTTTACAATGAGGTCTTTGCGGTTGCCATTCTTTGGCACTTTCAGTTTTCCCATGCCCAAATGTACTCTGTTTTAGGTAAAATACCGTGTTGTGGGTATTGAAATGAAATAGCCCGTTTTATACTTTTGAAATGTAAAGTTTACAACAAGCGATATCTGCAAAATGCTGCAAAAAAAAAGATTATCCTGCATTGTTACCTGCATGTATTGCGGTTACCCAAAACAATTAAACATTATAAAATGAAACAGAAACTCCTTTTCCTCGCCCTTATTTGTGGAGCATTCTTAACACTTGCTCCAACAACTGCAAAAGCTCAAAGTGATTATTACTTTTACGAGAGCATTTCAAACCCAAGTAAAACCATCAATTTTCTTATTGGGGTATATGTAACAAAAAACGAATTTATTACCCGTGATGATGGAACCGGGTACACAAAAATACGCATGGCCGTTATTAACCAGGAAGGTGCCGAACCATTCAAATGGAGCGATTACAAGATCTATATTAAGCTCAAGAACAACGATATGTTCTATAATTATACCACCCAGGCAAAAGATGGCGACCTTGCTTGTAACTGGACAGTGCAGGCCGGACAAAACCACGTTCAATATGTGTGTTTCGATAAAGCTTTCGATATTAACCAGATCGATATGATATGGCTGGGTATGAGCGATAACAAATTTTTCGACCTCGTACGGAGCGATAAAAAGTAAAACGGGGTTTCGTTTCTGTAAAGTACTGCCGGCAACGGCGGTGCTTTTTTTATATCCTTTTTCGGCAATAGGTCACCAGCCATTACCTTTGTCCGCATCCGTAAATGCGGTAAACAAAAAACAAACTCTCCTTATGTCTTTAGTAGTTGTGGGCTCTATGGCCTTTGATGCAATTGAAACTCCCTTTGGTAAAAGTGATAAGATTATTGGTGGTGCTGCCACTTATATTGCCTGGAGCGCCTCAAATTTTACCCAACCGATTAAACAGATCAGCGTGGTTGGCGGCGATTTTCCAAAAGAAGAACTGCAAATGCTTGAAGCCCGTGGTGTGGTAACAGAAGCTGTGGAGATCAAAGAAAATGAAAAATCATTTTTCTGGAGCGGCCGCTACCATTTAGACATGAACACACGTGATACCCTCGATACACAACTGAACGTGCTGGCCAACTTTAACCCTGTTGTGCCCGACAGTTACCAGGATTGCGAATTCCTGATGCTGGGTAACCTGGTGCCTGCCGTACAGAATGCAGTGATTGAGCAAATGAAGAACAAACCCAAACTGGTGGTGCTCGATACCATGAATTTCTGGATGGAAATTGCCATGCCTGATCTCGAAAATGTATTGAAGAAAGTAGATGTATTGATGGTGAATGATAGCGAAGCACGCCAGTTAAGCGGACAATATTCATTGGTAAAAGCAGCAAAGGTGATCATGAACATGGGACCGAAATACCTGATCATTAAAAAAGGTGAACATGGTGCGTTGCTCTTCCACGAAGATCAAGTGTTTTTCGCTCCGGCGTTACCGTTAGAAGATGTGTTTGACCCGACTGGTGCAGGTGATACATTTGCGGGTGGCTTTATTGGTCATATTGCCAAAACAAAAGACATCAGTTTTGAAAATATGAAGACGGCCATTATTGTAGGCAGCGCCATGGCCAGCTTCTGTGTAGAAAAATTTGGTACAACACGATTGAAAGAAATTTCGAAAGAAGATATTGAAGCACGCATTCAGCAGTTTGTGCAACTGGTGAATTTTGATATTGAATTGGTGTGAGGAGATGAATGATAATATTATAAGAACGCCCCCGCATTACCGGGGGCGTTTCTTTTTTATTTATGCTAATCTGTTTATTGACCAATCAATATTGCCAATCCTTTTGCTACAGAAGGAAAATTGCCAACTGCTGTTGCAGCGCCGGTTGCAAGATTAATGCTGTATAATTTTGTTGTTGCACCAACCGTAAGCAATGCATAAGCCTTGTTATCTGTTCCGGTAATATCAAAACCATTGTTACCATCCACATCAATACCTAATGCGCCCACTTCTATCAGCGTTCCACTATTAGCCGGATCCTGTTTATACAATTTATCGGTGGAAGGATCAATATCGTACAACAAGGTGGTGGTTGAGCCGGAATAATTATTTGTATAAGCTGCTGCAGAAACAGCAGGGAAACCGGGGTTGATATTTACATCACTTCCCGCCACTGCACCTGTAGCAGGATTCAAACGAAAGTTCTGTCCTGTATTACTTATTACACGAATACGATCCACAGTGGGGTTGAAATCGAAGCCAAAAGCCGAACCGCCCAATGCCGGAGTAAAACTTCCTGCTCCAACAAGTGTTGCTGCACCTGTTGATGTGTTTATTGTGTACAAGCGACTGGTGCTGCCTAATGCAAACAATTGGCCATCTGCCGGACGAATATCAATAGCATGAATATTTTCACCAGCCTGCAAACCTGTAATGGCTACACTGGTTGCCGTGCCTGGTGTGCTGAGATGGAAAGCCATTAAATTGTTTGTACCACCGATGGCATAGGCATTTGGAGTTTTAGGGCTGTCATCTTTTTTCTTTTTACAACCTGTGCCGGAGGTAACCGATAAGAGTGCTGTAAAAGCGATTGCTAAATGTTGTAATTGTAATTTCATGGTAATTGTTTTTTTTCGAATTGATGAATTCGTAAGGTTAAATATGATAATAAACGAAATTAATTGTTTTGGTCCATGTGTTAAAATGTAGCAGAATACTTGACAATACACAATTATCAGAACAAATTTTTATACGAAGAAATTTGATGCAACAGGCACGAAAGAAGTTTCGAAAGATGAAAATGAAGCACATATTCACCTGTTTGTACAACTGGTGAATTTTGATATTGCTTTGTGAAACCCAACAGTGGGAATACCTTAAACGTTAGTCGGGTAAAGTGATTCCTATGCGTTCAGAAACTGAAAGCCTCAAGAATAATGTAAAACTCAACGGGCATTTCAGGAATCTGGAATCGTTTGATATTGATCTATAAAAGAAAAGCTGCTTTTTTGAAGCAGCTTTTCTTTTAAGTGGAGTTGTTTTAGTTTTTAATAATTGTTGAAGTGCTCCATTCTTTACCATCAAAGATTTCAATGAAATATACATCTGCGGGTAAAGTACTAATATCAAATACTGCTTCCTTTGTACCCTTTGATAATTTACTGCTGAGTTTTATATTACCCAGTTTATCTTTTATCCTGATTTCATCGATTGGCTTTGCTGATTTCGACTTAACCGAAACGTTACCATGTGAAGGGTTGGGAGATACTGTGTACATGAACGAACTCTGGCATACAGGAATACCAATTGTTTTCCAACCGGACCATCCGCAATTACCCGCCACCCGAACCTGTATGTAGATAGTAGTGGCAGATACATTAGGGTCTTTCATAATGTGAAAAATTGGCGTGGTTACAGTGGTTGAAGGGTAGGGCGAATTGATATTATGAACTAATGCGCCCGACACATTTTGTATTTCCAGAGGGTAAGTGCTGCCGCCCGGGTTGCTTATCACAAAGGTATTGTCGTTGAGTGATGAAGTGTATTGTTTAACGCATTGTTCCGATGACATATGTTTTATAACTGAAACATTATTAATGCTGCCAACCGTAATTTGTTTGCTTACAGTAGCAGTGCTGTTGCAGAAAGGAATACTTGCTGTAAGTGTAACAATTCCTCCATCGTTCACTTTTGTAAGTGTAACACTTTTATCGGGATTGGTTGCAAGGGTTACAATGCCGTAAGGTGAAACTGACCAACTGATGTTAGCACCCGTTGGCACATCGTTAACCGAATAATTTTGAGAACCGCTGCAAAAGGCCTGACTGCCATTGATGCTAAATCCCGATGGTTGGCACTGGCTGGAACAGTTCAAATCATTTGGTGTAATACCTTGCATTTCGTTGAATAGCCAGTTGGCGTTTCTAGCTGTAAAAAAACGATGTTCTTTATTATACCTTGTTGGCTCGTTCAGATTGGTAAACTGTTCCTGCGATTTGAAATTTTCTGCTCTTGTAGGATTACCTGTATAGCTATTTTAGGACTAGACAAGGACTAGACAACTCCCACTATACTAGGTAGATAAAGCGTACTTAAAGCGTATGAGACGTATAAAAGCGACACTGTTGTGGTTAGGGAACAGGCTCGTTCACCCGATCTTAAACTCTTTTGTATGTGTTCTGATCAACACCCGTTTTAAACTGCGGTCAATTATTTCTCCCATGCTTTTACAGCGTGCAAAAACAGGATCATCGTAATGCAACGCAAGCTCATGACCAAGCTGCTGAATTTTTTCAGGAGTGGAGATCTGATCTTTCACCACCACATCACGCAGGTCCCGTAAGCGGTAACGTTCTTCACGAATACGCCTTGCGATCAAAGCCCGTTCTTCCTGCTGGTATTGCTGCACCACTTCACGGTTGAGATGTTTTTGCACCAATTCAACAAAAGGATAATTCTCTTTAAAGAACTGTGGCAAATAAATATTCTTGCTGCCTTCATAAAACTGCTGATCGAAATCAATAGCCCGGATGAAGAATTTATAATCATCAAAATCGGGTGTGATGATGAACACAAAATTGTAAGCACGCATATCGCCCAGCAAACGCAGGAAACAACGTTCATTAAACTTCACAAATTCTTTTGCAATACGTTTCAGATTGTATTCGGGCCTGCGGGGAATGAGTTTGAGAAACTGGTCACCGGGAATGCCCGCAATATGTTCTTCCACCAAAGTATTGCCATCGCACAAATAATGCACCGGATTGGGCGATAACAATTGTTCCAGCTCCAACCCATAAATACGTGATGCATCGGCTGTTTTAATGTAGAAGTAATCGTACACATCGTTATACTTGTTTACGATCTTAATGCGGTAAGGATGTGAGTTACCAAATGTGCAGTAATCGATCCGTTCAATATAGAGATGGGTCAATGCTTTCAGGTCGCCAGCTGCTTTTAATTTTGCATAGATCACTTTTATATGATCGTGTACTCTTGTTATTTCCGACTGCGGATAGATAACGGTTTCCCAAAGCGTGTCTTTCCCAAACTTATCAAGCAAAGGAATTGCGTCTGCATAATACTTAAGGTCGTCATAAGATACAGGCAGCGTTAATTCCTGGTGATACAACCGCAGGTACTGGTGCAACGGATCGCTGATGGGGTAAAATATTTTTTTGCGGCTGATCATGGTACTTCACTTCAGGCTTCAAGTTAAACAAACTTTCGTTTCTGCTATTGTGGCTGCATCTGACTGATGTCATTAAAACCTTCTGGCCAAAACTACCTGGTTTTTGAAACGTTTTACTTTGCCTTGCAAGTTAAATACTTCTGTAAAGATCACATAAGGGCCAAGTGGTAATTGTTGCAGTTTATCATTCAAGCCATCCCAACGGAAATTTCCCTGCTGGCTGCAAATGGTATTTCGTTGCAAGGCTTTTACCGGGCGACCAGCAGAATCATAAACAGTTATATTCATCACATAACCTGTTTCAGAAAAACGGTAACTGATGCTGAGAACACCATCCGTGCCATCGTTATCGGGAGAAAATACATCAGGTGTTACTGTTACATCACCCTTCACCTGCAGATCTAAACGGAACTGTGAGTTTTGATAAGTGGGTGTCCCGTAGCCCACATCTTTTGCAGCACTATGCCAGTTGTCTTTGTTTTGTGTAGCAGCATTTGGATCAATACGTTCTAATGCTACGCCTTCGCTATTACTGATCAACGAAAAATGCCATTTGTCATCATAAGCAACTTCATCGATAATAGTTCCGCCGTTATCACTCAACACCACATTGCCTTTGTCATCAGCATGAGAGGGCATCGAAGAGATGTTGAGAAAAGCAGAAAGATTTTTTGCGGTGAATTGTCGTTTTATAATAGTTTCATCTTCACTCAACACAAGATATTCACCCGGAAACATTGCTCTGTCGGTTGTTGTTAGGGCACGCATATTTGCAATGGCACCTGCGCTGCTTCTGTTTGCAAGCAATAATGTTTTAAAATTGATGATCTTATTACTGCGGTTATAGATCTCCACATAATCGGCGCCATCACTTGTTGGGTTAAACAGGATTTCGTTGATGATAATATCATTTGCAACAGCTGCTGAACTAAGTCCCAGCTTTGTATTATTAAATGCACCGATACTGTTGCCACTGCAATCTTTAACGTCAGTAGCAGTAACGGTATAAACTGTTCCTGCCTGTAGTTGATTACTTACTGTAAGTTGCACAGTATTGAAGAGAGGGGCAATGCAAACAGCAGCAGCTGTGCCAATTCCATTACTCAATTGATAGTTGGCAGCAGTAGCAGCCGATAGACTGTCTAATGATTCATCAAAGCGTAACAGTAAGGTTGTATTATCAACCGCATAAGCTCTAAGCAATGCAAATGCTGTTTGATCACTATTGTTTCCATCAACTGAGTTTTTTTATTCCGGGTGTGCCGCCTCTTGTGTCAACACTTGCACGCCAGTTGCCGGCACCGCTGCAGGATTTTTTACATCAACCATTTCCAATGTCCAGCCGCCATCACTTTTAACTGCATTGTTGAACCAACTGAGATTATATTCTACTGCATGAACAATTGCTCCGGTGTTGCTGCGGATAAAAATGGTTTCACCACTATTATCTAATGAAGGAAAACTTGTAACGCCAAATGTGCGGCCATACTGTTGCATGGTTGCTGCTGCAGTTGTGCCACAGATGATGGCACTGCTATCGGGTTGTAATAAAAAGTTGGGTAATACGCCGCTCACACTACCTGCATCGCCCACCCGCCAGTTTTGTAAGTTGATGGCTGATGCAGTTGTGTTACGTATTTCGATCCATTCAAAATTCGGCAACCCGATTTGTGGGGTGGGGTCGCTCATGATCTCGGTGATCACTATTGCATAACGGTTTTGTGCAAACGAACTGCTGCACACACACGAACAAACAATAGTTACAAGAAAAAAGAAACGACGCATGCTTTAAAAATAACATTAATCACACGATTGCATAAAAAGCCTGATTAAAATTCTAAAAACAATTTGGTGAAACGCTCATTCAGCTTTACTTTTGATCTTCATGATGACAACTAAACATACAAAACGCACAAAGAAACAGTTCCGCAAGGGAAGGTAACATTGTACGTTGTGTTGTAAACATAATAACAGGCCTTCCCGAAACGGAAGGCCTTTTTTTGCCCCCATCCCCTAAAGGGGTGAAGCAAAAAATAAAGAATCTATTATTATTAACAATTAAAAACTCTCCCTTTAGGGAGTTGGAGGGCATCAAAATGAAAGTTGCAGTAGTTGGCGCTACAGGTCTTGTAGGAACCAAAATGTTACAGGTATTAGCAGAAAGAAATTTCCCCGTTACTGAATTAATTCCCGTTGCCAGTGAACGTTCCGTTGGCAAGGAAGTTGAATTTAAGGGAAAGAAATACAAAGTGGTAAGCATGACCGATGCAATAGCTGCCAAACCTGCTGTGGCTTTATTTAGTGCTGGCGGCGGTACTTCAACTGAGTGGGCTCCGAAGTTTGCAGAAGCTGGTATTACAGTAATAGACAACTCCAGCGCATGGCGTATGGACCCAACAAAAAAATTAGTGGTGCCTGAAGTAAATGCTGAAGTGTTAACAGCAGCAGATAAAGTAATTGCCAACCCCAACTGTTCTACTATTCAAATGGTGGTGGCCTTGCAACCGCTGCACAAAAAATACCAGATCAAGCGTGTGGTTGTATCAACTTACCAGAGTGTAACAGGTACAGGTGTAAAAGCAGTTGATCAATTATTGAACGAGCGTAAAGGTATTGTTGGTGAAATGGCTTATAAATATCCGATTGATCTGAATGTAATTCCACAGATCGATGTGTTCCTTGAAAACGGTTACACCAAAGAGGAAATGAAAATGGTGAAAGAAACCTGCAAAATCATGGGCGATGATTCAATTCGTGTAACAGCAACCACTGTACGTATTCCGGTTATGGGTGGACATAGTGAAAGTGTGAACGTTGAGTTTGCAAATGATTTTGATCTGAATGAAGTAAAAGCATTGCTCAGCTCTGCACCCGGTATTGTGGTGGTGGATGATCCTGCTACACAGCAATACCCAATGCCAATGGATGCGCATGAAAAAGATGATGTGTTTGTTGGTCGTTTACGCAGAGATGAAACGCAGCCCAACACATTAAATATGTGGATCGTTAGTGATAACCTGCGCAAGGGTGCAGCAACCAATGCTGTTCAGATTGCAGAATATTTGCAAGGCAAAGGTTTGTTGTAATGGTCGGCACGGCCAGCGGCCGTCAGACCCAATAAAAACTTAACAAAAAAGAGCGCTTCAAGTGAAGCGCTCTTTTGCTTTGGTACAATTATTAAACAACATTGCCAACCTTTCGAAGATTGGCAACTCCTTATTCACCGGCATGCAATCCTTCATTCAAAAACAACAATAATGGTTGCAGTGTTTCAAAATTAGTACACACTTTTTTTACCAGGTCTTTTGATGTAAGATCGGCATCAGAAAATTTTTGCATGGCGATCCAGCTTTTCAGTTTCAAATATTCAATAGCAGGATTATCTGCGTCATAACCTTTTGGAGGGCGGGTTAATTTCATATCATCACCCATATGCAGATCGCCAAATACCGATTTGAATTTTTTACTGCTGATGATCTTCTGAAACTCTTTCCAGTTATAATCAATTTCCTGGCGTACGTTTCTTAATTGATCAGGCGGGGCCATATACAAACCACCGCCACCGAACGCAGCACCCGGTTCACAATGAAAATAATAACCGGCGGTCATTCCCTTCTTCCCGTCTTTATTAATATATGCACCCATGTTGGTTTTGTAAGGACTTTTATCTTTACTGAAACGCACATCACGGTTAATGCGGAAAATGCAATCTTTTGCAACGAGGTGTGCAATGGAAGGATCTTTCTTGCCATGCTTTTCAATCACTGTATCAATAAAAGCAACAAAGTCGGCTTTGGCAACATCATAAACTTTTCGATTAGCATCAAACCAGGGTTTATTGTTATTCTTCTTTAACTCTTTTAAAAATTTGAGTGTGGAGGGTTGCAGCATAAAAAGCATTTTGAAAAAGCAAATTGACAAAATCTTTATTGCTTTTCAAAACGCATCAATACTTTAATGGGTTATTATTTTATGCACATAATTTTCCGGGTGAAACCCCATACACCTTTTTAAATGATTTGATGAGGCTTTTGGGATCTTCGTATCCC
>JAKFDY010000127.1:0-8541 GCA_036675885.1 Lacibacter sp.
CAATTGGTATAATTTGGATTTTCAAAAATAAAGACCTAACGCAAAACATACTTCCAAGCTCATTAGTCCCAGCTTTAGGGTTTGCTATTTCTGGATTAGTAATAGAATTTTTCCAATACTTATGGCGAGCAATAAGTAACTATTGCATTTATCGGAAAAACGAGATACAATATAACAAAGGGAAATTAAATGACGATCAAATTTCGGATATAACAGCACCTGTCTTTATCGAAGTAATAACTTGGCTTCTGTTTATTGCTAAAATTGTTCTGATAGCAATTGCCTATATTAAAATTTATCAGTTTTTCATTTGTCTTGTTTAGTTGTCTTTGGTAAATAGTTTTAATGTTTGCACAAATAATAGGATAACTGTGCGATTTTCGCTTCAAAATTGCTCTATTTTCAGTAGCCTTTTTAATTCATTACTCATACCTATACGTCACATATCCCATCAACTGCTTCTGCTTACTGAAACAACTTTCTTTTGTTTTTAATCCTTGTGGATTGTATTGATAACGCCAGGTAACATAATCGCTGCCGCCACTTTGCACAGAGATCATTTGTGAAAGCAAAGATTGCTCGTTGTATTCATACACGTAATCAGGTAACAAACGGCGTGCACGATCATTAAAGCGTACAATGTCTGTTAACCGGTTTTGTGCATCGTAATAGTAATACCAGTTTTGTGTTTCTTTTCCTTTTGCTGTAATGATCTCTTCACCCACATTTCCTCTTTCATCAGCTTTAAATTGTACAAACGCAGTATCTGTTCCGTTTTTAATGCGCAACATTGAAACAGGAAATCCGGTCGAATCGTATGTGTATTGATGACGCATTGTTTCTTTTGTTTTGTAAGCGTATGCCTGCGATACATTTTCAACAACGGCTAATCTTCCTGCAGCATCATACGTATAACTCGATACGTTTAATGTTGTATTGGAACTATCAGCACTTCGTATCAATTGTCCTTTTGCATTAAACTGTGTTACCAATACCGATTGCATGGTAGCCATCGTTTGACTGAACGTTTTAATAATATTGAACGATGGATTTATTTCCTGGAAGCAGATGAACTGTTCAACTGGTTCGCCGGTTCCTTCAAACGACTGCAGCACTACTTTACGAACTTTGTTGGCTTTGTACTGTTTTATCTGTTCCATTGTTTGGCGTGTACTGAGGATGTCTTTCTGGTAGTACTGGCTTTGGCCGGCAAAAGGTAACAGGGCAATTAAAATGAAGGCGGATATTAGTTTGTGCATCATGTGTGGCAAAGATATTCCTGAAATAAGAAACGTATGAGTGAATCTTTTTATTTTAGCCAAAACTAAGGGTATGTCGCACGGCTCGGAACGGAAAGAAAAAAACTGCTTAAACTGTAATGCAAGGGTCTTTGGCCGTTATTGCCATGTATGCGGTCAGGAGAATGTTGAACCGAAGGAAACTGCCTGGCACCTGGTAGTTCATTTCTTTAATGATATCACTCATTTTGAAGGGAAGTTCAATAAAGCCATCCGCTATCTTTTGTTCAGGCCTGGTTTTTTACCCGCTGAATATGCCCGTGGCCGCCGCATGAGTTATATGAATCCCGTGCGGATGTATGTGTTTACATCGGCTTTCTTTTTTATTATCTTTTTTTCGTTGTTCAAAATAGATGACAGTGTAGTTGCATTGAGTTATGCCAAACTGGAGCAACGGTTCAAAGACAGCAATGTGGATTTTGATGTAAACTTTGTTTCAGGTGAGATCAGTATTGGTGAATATAATGTTGGCAATCTCAACAGAATGGATAAACTCAACGACCATCTGATCGATTCCCTTATCAGGGCAAAAGCACAAAAGAAAGATTCACGACAGGCAGGTGACTCAGTGAAAAAGAAGAAGCCCCCAACCTTGCTTGATTTTAATGGAAAGTTTGAATCGGTTGAAGTATATGATTCTATTCAAAAAAGTTTACCTGCCGATAAACGGGATGGATGGTTTTCAACATTGGTAGGCAGAAAAGCAGCACGCATTAATGAGAAATATGGCAAAACTCCCGGTCTTGCATTTGCCCGTATTGGTGATGTGTTTCTGCATAAGTTACCTACCATCTTCTTTGTATCATTACCCATGTTTGCACTCATTCTTTCTTTATTGTACATCCGCCACCGCAAGCAGTTTAATTTTGTGAACCATGCCATCTTCAGCATCTACTATTACATCTTCTGTTTCCTGTTGATGCTGATCTATTTTGCTGCAAACAAACTGGGTAACATGACCGGCTGGACTATTTTCTTGTGGATCAAAATAGCATTGAGCCTTTACTTGTTTATTTACCTGTATAAAGCCATGCGTAACTATTACCTGCAACGCAGAACCAAAACCATCATCAAATACTTTCTTCTTAACTTCATCTTTTTCATTATTGTTACGTTTCTTTTCACAGGGTTTTTAATTTTCTCAGCGTTTAATATTTAAACTATGCAAACAGCCACAGCCGATAGTTTTCTTCGTTTGGTAAAGATCATGGACGAGTTGCGGGAGCAATGCCCGTGGGATAGAAAGCAAACCATTCATACGCTGCGTCAACTTACCATTGAAGAAACTTATGAACTCACGGATGCTATTTCAGAAGAGAACTGGAAAGATATCAAAGAAGAATTGGGCGATCTGATGTTGCACATCGTCTTCTATTCAAAAATTGGAGCAGAGCAAGGTCAGTTTACCATACCAGAAATGATCAATGGCGTTTGCGATAAATTGATTGCACGACATCCGCACATTTACGGCGATGTGAAAGTGGATGATGAAGAAGATGTAAAACGCAACTGGGAAAAACTGAAGATGAAAGAAGGAAAAACTTCGGTATTGAGTGGCGTGCCTAAAGGACTGCCCTCTATGGTAAAAGCCATCCGCATACAGGAAAAAGCAAAGCAGGTTGGGTTTGAATGGGAGAATAAAGAACAGGTATTTGAAAAAATAGAAGAAGAAATAAATGAATTAAAAGAAGTGGTGCAAACAGCTGAGCAGGAAAAAATAGAAGAGGAGCTGGGCGATGTATTTTTTTCATTGGTGAATTATGCACGGTTTTTGCAGATTGATGCTGACCATGCGCTGGAACGTACGAATCAGAAGTTCATACAGCGGTTTACCCAGATGGAGCAGGAAGCAATCAGTGAAGGAAAGCAGCTCACACAAATGAGTTTGGAAGAAATGGACGGTATCTGGAACCGCATCAAACAGAAAAACAGGGAAGCACAATAATATCTTGAGCCACATTTCAACCATCCGCAACTTCATTTTTAAAAATGGCTACCTGCTTATATTAGCCGGTTGGTTGCTTACATTCTCTTATCTCTTTCAATATTACTGGTCGTATACATCTGCACCTGTGCAGGTGAAAAAAACATTACAGAAAGCCATTAATAAACGGGAAAATGATTTCGCAAAAATTCTTGCTGATACAGCTTTACTGCTTGATCTGAAAAACGGGAAGGTTGAAAAAAAGGAATTTTTGAAACTGCTCAATAAAGACTACTTCATCTTTATTGCTTCTGATGGCGCTGATGGATTTCAAACACGTTTCTGGAACACACAAACCATTTTACCAAACATTGAACTGTGGCAACGTGCAAACGGCATCTGGTTCGAGCAGCTTATTAATGGATACTATACTGTTTACAAAGAATCTGTAAAACTTGGTGACGGTTCTGTGTGTTACGCCATGGCACTTATTCCGGTAAAGTGGAATTATTTTGTGACCACCAGTTATCTCAGCAACAGTTTTACCTATCTCAAGGGTATTGAAAAGTATTATACACTCAGTGATGTGCAACAAACACAGTTGCAGGTAAAAAGTACTGATGGTACAGGTTTGTTCTGGTTAAAAGAACAGACTAATTTTCCGCAGCCGCTAAACAAAACAACGGTTGTGTTAAGATTGCTGGCTGTTTTTTGTTTTTTGATGTTTCTGCAAAAAACTGCTGCGGCGCTCTCAAACAAGTATTCATTCCTGGTAGGCTTATCCTTTCTTGTTGGTACAATTATTACTATACGAACGCTGAGTTATTATTTTCCTGTGCCGTTGAACCTGCGGCAGTTCAATTTGTTCGATCCTGCTGTGTATGGTTCCAATAAGGTACTTCGCTCCTTAGGTGATCTGTTCATCAATTCATTTTTATTGTTGTGGATACTGTTGTTCATACGGAGGTATGGAAAGTCTGCAATGCTGCTGCCGGTAAAAATCAACAACAGAGTTGGACTGGCTGTTACAGCGGTACTTCTGTTTGCATTGACCGTTCTGTTTGGAAATATTATCCGGAGTATAGTTGCTGATTCGCAGATATCGTTTGACGTAACTAACTTTTTCACACTTACTGTTTTCAGTTTCGCCGGGTTTAGTATTCTTGGCTCGCTTGCATTGAACTATTTTTTATTGGCCGATTGGTTGTTTGGATTTCTCAAGCGTTACAGCAATGACAAACTCCAGATTCAGATACTGTCGTTAACCATTACCGGTCTTGTTTATTTAACATTTACAATCAGTTCTGCTGTGGTTGTATATCATCTCATTTTGCTGGGATGGTTGTTGCTGTTGTTGATGTTGCTAAACAGGGAACGGCTGCAGTTGAGGTTCCTGCCATCAAATGGCCGGGTGATCTTCTGGCTGTTTTTCTTTTCTGTATCACTAACATTTTTACTCATTACAGAAAACGGCAGAAAGGAATGGCAGAAAGCTACAAGTATGGCTGAAAAACTTGGCCTCCAGACCGATCCTTCTGCAGAAAACCTGTTGAGCATAGCTCTGCAGAATTTCAGAACTGAATTTCTTGACAATGAGTTTTACCGTTTCACTTCTTCCGGCGGAAACCAGTTTTTAAAAGACAGTCTTATCAGCGAAAACTTCAGCGGATATCTGAATAAATTTGAAACGGAGATCTACACATTTACTGCAGCGGAAGAACCGTTATTTAATATTGATTCAATTTCATTCAATACACTCAACACGGTTTATAAACTGCAAAGTAAACCAACGAGTGTGCGAGACTGGCAGTATTACGAGGAATCGTTTGATAAGTTCTATTACATTGCACGCAGAGATGTAACCGATAAGGAAACAAACCAGGTGATCGGTTATGTATTCATTATTTCACGTCCCAAGCGTTATGCCGATGAAAAGTTTTATCCTGAACTTTTTTCCAGAACATTCAGCCTTCTTCCCGACGATATGCCTTCATATGCATATGCGATTTATAAGAACAGGGAACTGATCAGCAGTGTAAATGATTATCCTTTCCCCATACATCTGAACGACACAAAGAAGGCACGTTTAACGATTGAACAGAAAAAACGGAACGGTTATTCAGAATTGTGGTACACTATTTCAAAAGATCTTACAGTTATTGTAGTGAAACCTCAGAATAAATTGCTGGAAGGTATTACATTGTTTGCTTACCTGTTCTGTGTGTTCCTGCTGATGCTTGCTGTTTTCCGTTTTGTACAATATATATTGCAGTTAGGTATTAAACCTGCAAGGTGGAAGGAACATCTGCAACTTACTTTCCGTACACAAGTACACACTACTATCATTGGTATCAGTATTTTTTCGTTCCTCATTATAGGTGCATCAACCATCTTCTTCTTTATTAACAGGCATAGCCGTATTAATAAGGAAAGGTTGTCGAGAACCATTGGCATCATGCGTGCAGAAGTAGAAGTGGCATTAAGCAATCATGCTGTTTTTGATGATGTGTTGAAAGCGTATGACGATGCAGCATCGGCTGAACTTCAGGGAAAAGTTAACCGCATTTCAGAGATACACGGAGTGGATGTAAATATTTACGATCCGGCAGGCAACCTGCGTTTATCATCACAACCTTACTATTACAACAAGGGATTGCTTAGCCGGAAAACAGATCCGCTTGCTTATTATAAATTGTCGCAGGAATATCTTGTGCAGACAATTGAAGACGAAAAAGTAGGCAGCCGTTCTTACATGAGTATATATGTGCCTGTTCGTGATTCAGATGGACAAACCTATGCTTATCTCAACATCCCATACTTCACATCTCAGAATGAATTGAAGCAGGAGATATCTAATTTCCTTGTAACACTCATCAACCTCAATGCATTCATTTTTCTTATTGCAGGATTGGTTGCATTTTTTGTAACAAGCCGTATCACCAATTCGTTTGCCATCATCAGTGAAAAAATGAAGGCGATAAAATTGGGTAAAACAAACGAAGCAATTGTGTGGAACCGTAACGATGAAATTGGTGAATTGGTGCAGGAATACAATCGAATGGTAAAGCAGCTGGAGGAAAGTGCCAATTTACTTGCACGCAGCGAAAGAGAAGGGGCGTGGCGTGAAATGGCAAGGCAGGTGGCACATGAGATCAAGAACCCGCTCACACCAATGAAATTAAGTATCCAGTATTTGCAAAAAGCAGTTGATTCAAACTCGGCCGATGCAAAAAATATTTCACAAAGTGTGGCAAAAACATTGGTGGAGCAGATCGATTATTTATCAAATATCGCATCCGATTTCTCCAATTTTGCAAACATTGGTAATCCACGCATGGAAAAAGTAAACCTGGTTGAATCGGTACAGTCGGTTGTTGATCTGTTTAATATGCATGAAGATGCACACATTGCTTTCAGCACAACAGCACAAACAGCTTTTGTAATGGCCGATAAAACACAACTCAACCGTTTATTCACCAATCTCACCCGTAATGCAATTGAAGCAGCACCTGCTGATGAAACTGCAGTTGTAAAGTTGCAGGTGGAAGTAAGCGATGAAAAAGTATTGGTTGCCGTTACTGATAACGGGCAAGGTATACGACCCGACTTGCAGGAGAAAATATTCTATCCCAACTTCACAACAAAAACATCCGGCACAGGTTTGGGACTTGCCATGTGTAAGAGTATAGTGGAACAGATGAAAGGTGAAATATGGTTTGTTACTGAACAGGAAAAAGGCAGCACCTTTTTTGTGGAACTGCCTTTAATCTCATAATATATTTGCGCACTGAGTTTCACGGATGGACTCAAATCACGAACACTTACATATTCATCACTCATTACTCATCACTCATTTTCTTTCTGTTTCAACAACTGTTCTTCAATAATTTCTTTGAATACTTTCTTTGGAAACGCACCCGGCTGCATCATAGGATCTGCATCAACTGGTATAAATAAAAATGTAGGGATACTTTGTATGCCGAATGCGGCTGCCAGCTCCATCTCTGCTTCTGTATCTACTTTGTAAATCACAAGCTTTCCCAGGTATTCTGCTGCTAATTCTTCAAGCACGGGCGCCACCATTTTACAGGGGCCACACCAATCGGCATAAAAATCAATGATAGCAGGAACAGTGCCGCTGTATTTCCATTCCTTTTCCGTTTCGTAATTAAAGACCTTGTCTTTAAAATCCTGTGCGGTGAGTTTGATCGTTGCCATAATATAATTTAATGCAAAGTTATTGATGATAACTGCATAATGAGTGATAAATGTTACGCAATGGGCAACCGCTGAATGGAGTAGGCTGTTTTTAAGATGTCAATAAACTGCCGGAACAATTTTACTTATTCGTTATTAATAAGCTGTCCAACCTCCATCAACAGTAATGACCGCACCATTAATAAAACCTGCATCATCTGTTGCAAGAAACAAAGCAACATTTGCAATATCAGATGGTTCACCTGTTTTGGCATTCAATACCATACCACTCATGATACGGTCATTAATAAGTGGAGTGATCTTGCTCATGTCAATTGTATCACCAATGTTGGTGTTAACAGCGCCCGGCGCAATGGCATTGCAGCGTATCCCTGATTTTGCATACAGGTAACCTGTATTTTTAGTAAGACCGATAAGTGCATGTTTACTGGCAGTATAAGCGGCTCCGGCTCTTGCACCTTGCAGTCCACCAATTGATGCAATATTGATGATGCAACCGCTGCCTTTTGCAAGAAAAATTTTTATGGCACTACGCATGGCTTTCATTGGGCCGGTAACATTTATGTTCATCACTTTTTCCCACATGCTGTTGTCAAGTTCTGCAACGGGTGCAAAATGATCCATGATGCCGGCATTATTCACTAAAATGTCAATTTGACCGAATTGATCAAGGGTAGATTGAACAACTCTACTCATATCCTCTTCATTCGCCACATCTGCTTGAACGGCAATCACATTTGAAAATCCTTGCTCTTGTAAATCCTTTGCCGATTGAAGAACATCTTGAGAACTACCTACAAGGGTTAATTTTGCCCCTTCCCCTGCAAGCTTCAACGCAATTTCTTTCCCGATTCCCCGCGATGCTCCTGTTACGATGGCAACTTGATCTTTTATCATTTTATTATCTTCCTTTCTTGCTGCTAGTCATGTTTGTTTTTTGAAGTAGCTTAATATAATCCAGCTATGCCTTCACGGTAACAAGCTTTAATTTTTGATCTACTAATTCCATAAACGCTTGTTCTAAGGAAGTAAGCTTTTGTTTTGTGTCATCCATATTTTGACCATTCACGCCAAAATAAAACTTAACTTTTGGCTCAGTCC
>JAKFDY010000128.1:0-11469 GCA_036675885.1 Lacibacter sp.
AGGTATCAGGTATCAGGTATGTGGTATCAGGCATGTGGTATCAGGCATGTGGTATCAGGTATGTGGTATCAGGTATGTGGTATCAGGTATGTGGTATCAGGTATGTGGTACCAGGTATGTGGTATCAGGTATTATTAATCGAGTATACGAGTATAATAGAGTAATAAGTATGGCGCAACGGTTTTGGATAAACAAGTTTTTTCATAATTCTAAATTCATAATTTTCAATTAATCAGAAAATGTTACAACAAACAATTGATCAGGATATAAAAACGGCGATGCTTGCTAAAGACTCTGTTCGCCTTCGCGGATTACGAGCAATAAAAGCAGCGCTTTTGAATGCTAAAACAGAGAAGGGCGCCAGTGAAACGTTGGCAGAGGATGCTGAAGTGAAGGTTTTGCAAAGGCTTGTTAAACAGCGTAAAGAGTCGGCAGATATTTATTCCACACAAAATCGTCCGGATCTTCAGCAAATTGAATTGGAAGAGTTGGAGGTTATTGAGGCTTATCTCCCAAAACAAATGGATCTTGATGCTATCAAAACGCACGTTCAGGATACTATTGCCCGGGCAGGTGCTACCAGTGCAAAGGACATGG
Organism: Lacibacter sp.; assembly: GCA_036675885.1. Lineage (GTDB taxonomy): Bacteria > Bacteroidota > Bacteroidia > Chitinophagales > Chitinophagaceae > Lacibacter. The sequence goes on from JAKFDY010000128.1 coordinate 598, forward strand.
GTAAAGTTATGGGTCTGGTTAATAAAGAACTGGCCGGAAAAGCAGATGGTAAAAGTATTTCTGAAGTAGTTAAAGAGTTACTGGCAGGGTTATAAACGGTTTATTAATCGTTCTGAAAATCTTATTTTTATCAGCATTAAATTAAGTTTATGTACTGATTTCACAATCAGACTTATATCTTAGCAACCAATACACACTATGCTCAAATGATTCTATGGAGTTCGCAATAAAAGAAGAAAAAGGTTTTAGATACGTTGAAGAAGGACAGGGCGAAGTGTTATTGTTACTCCATGGTTTGATGGGAGCTTTAAGTAACTGGGAGGATGTAGTGAACGAGTTTAAAGGCCAGTACCGGGTGATCATTCCGATGCTACCGTTATATGATTTGCCATTATTGACTACAGGGGTAAAAAGTCTGGCGAAATTTGTTCATAAATTTGTAAAGTATAAAGAGTTAAACAATTTAACTTTACTAGGCAATTCCCTGGGCGGACATATTGGGCTGATCTATACGCTGGCACATCCTGACGATGTTAAAGCACTTGTACTTACAGGCAGTTCCGGTCTTTATGAGAATGCCTTTGGTGGTTCCTTTCCACGTCGCGAGAGTTATGATTTCATTCGTGAAAAGGTTGAGTTTACATTTTACGATCCGGCAACTGCAACAAAAGAACTCGTTGATGATGTTTTCGCGTCGGTCAATGACCGTCATAAAGTGATTCGTATTCTGGCTATTGCCAAGTCTGCCATTCGCCACAATATGTCAAAGGACCTTTATAAGATTACGGTTCCGGTTTGTTTGATCTGGGGTATGCAGGACAAAGTTACGCCTCCCGGGGTTGCAAAGGAGTTTCATGAGATACTGCCTAACTCGGAGTTAAACTGGCTCGATAAATGCGGCCATGCACCGATGATGGAACGACCGAATGAGTTTAACGAAATATTAAATGGGTTCCTTACCAAGTTAAATGCCCCGGTACCCGTCTAAGAAGAAAGAATATGAAAATGACAGCAGCCGAGCTTATATCAAATCACATACCCACACTTCAAACCACAGATACGGTTCGGCAGGCTTTGGATTGGATGAACGAAAACAGAACCACTGAGCTTCCCGTGGTTAAAGGTCAAAAGTATGTAGGTCTTGTGTATGAAAATGATATTGAAGACGAAGATGAAACTGCCGGCATTGAACAGTTTATTCATAATGGCAAACTGGTAAATATCAATCCAGCCGATTTTTTCCTTGTTCCATTAAAAATTATGCATCAGCAAAAGCTGAGTCTTTTACCTGTTGTAAAGGAAGACGGAGAATTGATGGGTATTATTACAAGAGAAGATCTGTTGCAGGCAGCATCGCATTATAATGCGGCAGCTGTTCCAGGAGGCATTGTTATTTTACAAATGCAGCCAAACAGTTTTTATATTTCGGAGATTGGCCGGATTGTTGAATCTAACAATGCAAAGATCATTCATTTGAATACCTGGACTGATAGTTCAACAGGTGAGCTGATGGTGGCTATAAAAGTAAATAAGAACGACATTCAGGATATACTTTCTTCGTTTGAACGTTACGAATACAATGTGATCCAGTATTTTGGCGAAAATCTTTCGGAAGAAGAGTTGCGCTTGAATTACGATCATCTCATGAACTATCTTAACATATAGTTTCTTTCTAACCTGTTTTTTTCTACCTGATTCATAGTACATTTAAAGTCTGTCTTTAACAGGAAACTTATTATGCTGCCAACAAGGGTTCTTACTATTTGCCTGCTTATTCTCCTGCAGGTTGTTGTTGGGCAACTGTATGCACAACCATCTGTTGCAATAGAAACAGCAAAAGATAATTTACGTAAAGTTATTCGTCAACTGCCCGATTCTGTAGAGTTTGTTGTGCGTTCGGTTGCGGTAACCGGAAATAAAAAAACAAAAGAATACATCATCTTACGTGAAGTGCCTTTCAGTCAGGGATCAAAAATGTTCAGCAGGCAAATGGAAGAACTGCTCGACCAGGCAAGACTGAATATTTCTAATACACAACTTTTTCTTGAAGTAATACCTAAGATCACTGCATGGGATGAAAAACATGTAGACATTCTGTTTGAAGTGAAAGAACGTTGGTATTTATTTCCCTTCCCTTATTTTAAGTTGGTCGATCGCAATGTTAACCAATGGCTGACAGAACAAAACAGAAGTCTCGAACGTGTGAACTATGGATTGAAATTAAACTGGGATAATGTATCTGGAAGAAGAGACAAACTCAACTTTAACTTTGTTAATGGCTATACACGTGAGTATTCAATTTTTTATGAACAACCCTATGCCGATAAAAAACTGGAAAGGGGATTTCTGGGCAGCATTTATTACAAACAGTCGAGGCAAATGGCCTATGCAACAGACAGCAACAAGCAGGCATTTTTTCCGGCAAATAATGGACAGATCAATGAGTTCGTTCGCACAACTTTCAAAGTGGAAGCTGGTTTCTCAGTCAGGAAAGGTGTAAATCATCGCCATACTTTTCGTCTTAGTTATACCAAAGAATCTATTCCCGATACTATCAGCAAATTAATTGCTGACAACTCACTCAAAGGATACCTTCCTTATTTTAACGAAAACAGATCGAAACAACAGTTTGGTGAGTTTGTGTATGCATATCAATACTATAACGCCAATAACATTGTATACCCATGGAAAGGTTTTCTATTCAATGGTTCATTTATGCAAAGAGGCTTGGGAGCTAAAGGAATGAACCTGTGGCAGTTTTCAGGTAAAGCCGGTAAATTTTTCCAGTTAACAAAAAAGACCTCGATATCTGCAGTTGGATATTATATTGTGAAAGTGCCTTTCAAGCAACCGATGTATAATATTGGTGCATTAGGTTACGGTGATTGGTTTTTGCGGGGGCTCGAGTATTATGTAATAGACGGGGTGCAGGCTGGTGTTCTGAAAGGAACAGTAAGGCAGGAGGTATTAAACCTGAACGTGCCAACTTTCTTATTTAAGAATGAGAAGTATAAAAAAATACCTTTCAAAATTATTGCAAAAGTTTATGGCGATATTGGTGCCAGTCATTTACCTGCTTACACAAACAACATACTGAACAATCGTTTTCTGTATACTTATGGTGCAGGTATTGATGTATTGAGTTACTACGATTTTATTGCACGCATCGAATATTCATTTAACCAATTGGGTGAAAAGGGATTATTTTTACATGTGCGCAGAGATTTTTAATGATCAGATGCAGCTATTAAATACAAAAACAAGTTTCAATCTGGCGCAACTGTTTTCAGCCAGGCAATAACAACTAAACACAGGAAATTTCCACAAAAAATCAGTGAGGTGATTCGTAGTGCCGGCGATGATTTTTTTGGAAATAAGTTGTGAACAAAATCAAATTAAAGTGAACACATGAAAGTAGCCATCTACAGCCGGGTGTTTGAATCTGATCAGAAAGAAGATATTCAACGTTTATTAAAAGAGCTGAGTGCAAATAATATCCGGGCATATATCTACAGAGGTTTTTATGAGCAGATAAAAGAACAAATTCATTTTGATGAAGAACCTCCCATATTTCATTCTTCCGAAGAACTTGATGATACATTCGAATGCATGATCAGTCTTGGTGGTGATGGTACCTTACTCGACACCGTTACAATGGTAAGAGATTTGCCCATACCATTGCTTGGCATCAACTTTGGCCGCCTTGGCTTCTTAGCAAGTATTGGTCGTGAGGAAGTAGAAACGGTGGTGGCTTCATTAAAGAATCATACCTATGTTGAAGATGAACGCACACTCATTCATCTCGACAGCAACATGCCGCTCTTTGGAGACACACCATACGCACTTAATGAATTTGCTATCCACAAGCTCGACACATCATCCATGATCAAAATACATGCTTACCTCAACGGCGAGTTTTTGAACAGTTACTGGGCCGATGGATTAATTGTGGCTACACCCACGGGTTCAACCGGTTATTCACTCAGCTGTAACGGTCCGGTTGTTTTCCCCGATTCAGGAAGTTTTGTGATAACACCAGTAGCGCCTCATAACCTGAATGTGCGCCCGATAGTTGTGCCCGATAACAACATCATTTCATTCGAAATTGAAGGCAGGGCCGATAGTTTTTTGTGTACGCTCGATTCAAGAAAAGAGATTGTTCACAAAACCATACAACTGGCGGTGAAAAAAGAAGAATTTACTGTAAGCCTCATCCGCTTAAATGAGAACAACTTCCTCCAAACCTTGCGTAACAAGCTCTCGTGGGGCCTCGACCGCAGAAACTAAATACAGCAAATAAGCCGGGGATATATGAAAACCCTGATATTTGCGTTATTACTTTTTTTGAGAACTGATGCTAATGAAAACATTGCTTTTTACCCTTTTTCTGCTCTCTTTGTGTGTTACCCCTTTTCATGTTCGTGCCCAATACGATGGCTACAAGCATGAAGGGGAATTTGGCTTTCAGCTCGGTGCTGCCCATTATTTCGGCGATCTCAACCCCAATAAAAAACTCAACCGGCCTAAACTTGCAGGTGGCGTTTTTTTCCGCAAACAGGTGAATAATTATGTGGCAGTGCGCATTGGAGCCAATTTTGCCCAGTTGGGATACAGCGATATCTATGAAAAAAAGAATGAATTCCAGATGCGCCGTAACCTCAGCTTTAATACCAATGTGTGGGAACTGATGTTGCAGGGCGATTTTAATTTCTTCCGCTTCAACCCTACTAATCCGGGCGAACGATTTACTCCTTACATCACGTTCGGTGCAGGTGTGTTCAATTTCGATCCGTATGCTTATTTGAATGATACAAAATATTTTCTCCGTCCGTTAGGAACTGAAGGGCAAGGCTCTGCTGCTTATCCTGATCGTAAACTTTATTCTACAACTGCATTTGCTTTTCCTGTGGGTGTGGGTGTAAAGTTTGCCTTAACAGATAGAACTAATCTCAATTTTGAAATTGCTCATCGGTTTACCACTACTGATTTTATTGATGATGTTTCCGGTACTTACGCTGGTCTTGCCACATTCCCGGTTGGTTCTCCTGCTTCTTTCCTGCAGGATCGTAGTTACGAAACAGGCTATCCTATTGGCGTTGCTGGTACACAACGTGGCTTTAGTGGCCAGCGTGATCAGTATATAATGGCAACAGTTGGGATCACGTTCAGCATTACTTCATATAAGTGTCCTACTTCGAATTAAATTTCCCTGTTAGTAAATAAAAAGCGGCAGAAACAGTGAATGATGTTCGCTGTTTAAATATATTTATTCTGTCAAAAAAAACCTGGAACACTGCTATCTAATAACGCTTATGCGATCTATCCCTTTTCCAAAATCTAATCAAAAAAACATTTATGCTTATTTGTAAAAAATGGCGGCTGTTGCCGGTCATGTTGCTGTTTGTATTCATCAATACAAATGCACAATACGTAACATCTGAAGACGAAGCCACAGCTTTACAGTTGGCAAAGAAGTATAAAGACGAAAGTGTTGTCTGCATTAATTCTTACCAGCTGTTTTCTTTCGATAAAGGGAAAAACGCCTTGAACGATAAAGTGGTAACGGTTGAAGAAGATGCTGTTACAGAGTTTCTTTCCTTGAAAAAGTTCGGCAGTATTTATTATCCTGAATTTTACAACCGCTTTATTCAGATCAAAGCGTTCTACCGGGCTATTAAATATGGTGGTCGTTTTGTAAACAGTGGAGCAAGACCCGTTGACCGTTCTGTTACAGATGATGGTATTTTCTTTGACGATAGCAGGGTTCAATATTTCCCAATTCGTTTCAAAGAGAAAGGATCTGTAAACAAGATCATTGTAAAGAAAAACTATTCCGATTCAAAGTATCTGACTCGATTGTTTTTCCACGAACGTTACCCGGTAAAAGAAAAAACAGTTGAGTTCAAAGTGCCCGAATGGTTACTTGTTGATTTTAAACCGGTAAATTTTGACGGCAATAAAATTGAAAAGAGTGTTACTACAAAAGGCGGGTACACAAACTATCGATTTACAATGAAGGATATTCCGGCTGCGAAGCAAGAGCAAAAAAGTATTGGCATGGCTTTTACTGAGCCGCACATTATTATCCAGGTAAAATCATTTGAAAACAAAGGCGAAGCAATTAAGGGATTTGATAAGGTAGATGATGTATATAATTGGAACTATCGCTTATATCAAATGGCTGGCAATGAGCCGGATCAACTAAAATCTGCACTGCAAAAAATCACACAGGGTAAATCAACAGATGCAGACAAGATAAAAGCTATTTATTATTGGGTGCAGGATAACATCAAATACATTGCCTACGAAGATGGTTATTCCGGCTACATTCCCACATCTGTGCAGGAAGTGCTTTCAAAAAAATATGGCGATTGTAAAGGAATGGCCAACCTGCTTACCGAATTGCTGAAGCTTGCAGGTTATGATGCACGGTTTACATGGATCGGTACAAGAGATATTCCTTATTCACAAACAATGCCGGCGCTTTGTGTAAACAATCATGCCATCACTACTTTATATCTCAGCGGCAAAGAATATTTTCTTGATGCAACAGAAAAATATATTCCGTTTGGAGAAAATGCATACCGCATACAGGGCAAAGAAGCATTGATTGCAAATAAAGAAAAGTTTGAAATAAAAGCAGTGCCGCTTACAACCGGTGAAGAACATAAAATTCAAACACATGCCGACTTTCAACTGGTAGAAAACAACCTCACCGGCAAACTGAAAGTTACATTTACGGGTAATGAGCGCACCGATTTTCACCAGATGTATCAACAACTGCCTGTAACTGCCCGCCAGGAATTTTTAGAAGATATTATTGAGTTTGGCAACAGCAACATTACTTCACGCACTACAAAAACAAGTGATCTGCAAAACCGTGAGTTACCGGTTGTGATCGAAGGTGAATCGAACCTCACAAATAATGTAAGTGCAATTGATGGCGATTATTATGTAAACATTGATTTCTTCCCGAAAACATTACAGAGTTATTTGCCCGACGAAAAACGTACAAGAGGGTATGATCTTAACTGGATGACTGCTTTTGAAGATGAACTGTCGCTTACAGTTCCCGCAAACAAAAAATTTACTGATATACCGGAGAAGCTTGAACTCGTGAACGACGGCTACAGTTTTAAAGCAGAATATCTTGTAACCGGTAATAAGATTGTACTCCGCAAAAAACTGTTGATCACAAAAAGCGTGATTAATAAAAAAGATTTTGCACAATGGACAAAATTCCTTGAAAGTATCAAGGCCTTCAGTGAAAACTACATTACTGTTACCTCAAAATAATTCAAAGCATGAAACGCACTGCATATACCAAACTGCTTTTTTTTATATCCTTATCTCTGTTGCTGATAAACACTGATTCTTTATTTGCGCAGGGAATTATTGATGAAGATTTTATTGAAGTGATCGGGAAGAATGCCCAACCTTATTGGGCCGAAGGAGCCTCTGTATTTACTGCTAATGCAGTTCCTGATAAATGGAAGAACGAATCGGCCGTGATTATTGGCTACAGACGCAGTATTACATTCGATAAAAAAGCAAGTGGCGGCTGGCTGTCATCAGCAAACAAAGGGAATGTGTTCCTGTTTGAAAAAGTACGCTTCAAAATAAAACTGCAGGATAATAATGCAGTGGAAGGGTTTACTGAAGTTTACTTTCGCTATGGTGATAAGCTCGATGGGTTTTCGGCTAAATTAGTTAAGACTGATGGCACAACACAGACAGTTGATCTGAGCGATGCTGTGCAGGTTGATTCAAAAGCTGAAGTGCCTGAGTTTTATAAAAGTTTTTTTGATCAGAATACAGGTGGCGAAACAAGGTATTACAAAGTGGCCATCCCAAATCTTGAAGTAGGTGATGTGCTGGAGTATGTATCGTATACCAAAAGCAAGCTCAATGTGAACTACTCGGGTTATGTAGAGTTCGATCCGCAGTACGAGATCTGCAGTAAAAAATATCCTGTTGTATACAATGAGATCAGTATTGATACGGACGAGAAAACTTATTTTAAGTCTTTATCTCAAAACGGTGCACCGGAATTCAAAAAAGAAGAAAGCGATGTAAAAGGGTTCTATCGATATGTTTTTGTTGATAAAGACAGAGCCACAGAAAAGGATGTCAACTTCGTTAGCCCTATGCTTACCTACCCGGTTGTAAAGTTCCAGGTTATTTATGCCAACAGCGATAAAGTAAAAGGCGCATTGATTGGAAGCCGTGGTGAATTAAAAGGCGGTTTCAGTAAAGAAGAAATTGCAAAAACTGCATGGGAGGATTATGTGACAGTTGGCAACTATTTATTGAATGAAAACTTGTCTACGGTACAAGCCTTTGTTGATTATAGCTGGAGTGAAATGCGGAAAGAAGGCTCAAACGAACTTCCCGAAGAAAAATTCATTCAAAATGTTTATTACCGCATACGCAATCATGTATTATTCAGGAGTACTTATTTGCCAGATAAAGTGTTTGCATACATTTTTGGTTCACTATTATTAAAACGGCAGATCGATTCTGACCTTATCATTACCACTTCAAACAAATCAGGCAAATTGAAAGATGTATTGTTTGATAGTGAGATCAGGTATGCTGTAAGAGTAAAGGATAAATATTATTTTAATTGTACCGATCATTCAAACCCTGGTGAACTTGTTGAATCTTTACTTGGCAACGCAGCTTATGTGATCAAAGAACCAGCCAGGAAAACAGGTGTACAGGAAATCATTCCGGTTACTTTGCCAGATGCATCAGTTACTGACAATACGGTTCATTGTGAAGTAACAGCGCAATTTGATCTTGCAGCAAATAAAATGAATGTGATCCGAACCACCACTTATAACGGTTTGAGCAAAGCAAAGGAAATTGACAATGTAGTAAAGTTCACGCCGTATATGTTTGACGATTTTAAGATCTATAACGGCGCTTCGCCTTTAGATAAAATGCGTGGCAAACAGATAGATGAATATTACAGTACAGTTGCAGCGGTAAAAGATGAGTTTAAAACTTCAAAGCCGGAATTGGTACAGTCGGAGCTTGATAAGGAATACAGGCAAAAAGTAAAATATGTAAACTTTAAACTCGTAAGCGACGGCCGCACATTAAAAAATCAGAAACTGGTAGCTACTGATGGTTTCGAAATAAGCGATGTTACAAGACGGGCAGGTAAGAAAATACTTCTCAATATTACTGCACTTGCGGGCACCCAGTTACAAATAACAAAAGAAGAACGTAAGCGCACAAAAGATATCCAGGTCGGTTACCCACGCTCATTAACATGGAAAATAACCATGGCTATCCCTGCGGGATATACAGTGAGAGGGTTAAAAGAACTGAATACTTCGGTTGATAATGCAGCAGGAAAATTTTCATGTGAGGCAAAAGAAGAAAACGGCAACATCATAATATTGATTGCTAAAGTGTATAAGAAGAAAGATATGCCGAAAGAAAACTGGAATGATATGCTGGCATTTATCGATGCTGCGTATAACAACATCTTTAAATACATTCTTCTGCAACCAGCGAAATGATGCAGTTCTATTCCTGTAAAGGGATAAAAATTATAGACGATCGTTCTTATTAATCTGCTTTCAAACCCTTGATTCTTCTATAAAAGAAGGCTTCAAGGGTTATTTTTTGCCCATTTAGCAAGGGTTTCAGCCCCCTGCTAAAATTTTAGTGCAAAATTTTTACTGTAAATCAGTCGGTTATAAAAGCATATGTAAAAATACTTCCTTCTTTCTTTGGCAAATTGCTATAACCAACCCTACCTTTGCGACCCGTTCTAAAAAGCGGGATTTTTCAAAAAACTCCACGGGATGGCGTGGAAAAAATAAAATACAATGAGCAAACTACATTTCACTACGAAGCATGCGAACGAGGCTACTGTGCAACGTAACTGGTACGTTGTGGACGGCACCAATCAAACCGTTGGACGCATGAGTTCAAAAATCGCTGCAATCCTTCGTGGTAAAAACAAAGCCTATTACACTCCCCACGTTGACTGTGGTGATTATGTAATCGTAATTAACGCCGATAAGGTTGTTTTCACTGGTACAAAAATCGACTACAAAGAATACCACAACTTTAGTGGTTACCCAGGTGGTCAGAAAATTGAAATTGCAAAAGACCTTCTGCGTCGTCGTCCTGAAGTGGTTATTGAGCGTGCCGTAAAAGGGATGCTTCCAAAAAACCGTCTCGGCCGTAAGATGTACAAGAAGTTGTTTGTATATGCTGGCGATAAACATTCACACATTGCACAACAACCAAAAGAACTGAAGTTCTAATCATTTTCAAATTTTCAAACTCCTTATAAATGGAAAAGCAAAAAAACGCAGTTGGTCGCCGTAAAGAAGCCATTACCCGTGTGTTTATCAGCAAGGGTACCGGAACAATTACCGTGAACGACAAAAACTACAAAGAATATTTCAGCCTTGTGTATTTACAAAACCAGGTAGAAGCTCCTTTAAGAACTGTTGAATCATTAGACAAGTTTGATGTAAAAGTAAACGCTAATGGTGGTGGTATTAAAGGCCAGGCAGAAGCAGTGAAACTGGGTATTGCCCGTGCTTTGCTTGAAGTGAATCCTGAGTATCGTCCTGTATTGAAAGCTGCAGGTTTACTGAAGCGTGATCCACGTGGTGTTGAACGTAAGAAATTTGGTCATAAGAAAGCCCGCAGAAGCTACCAGTTCTCTAAACGTTAACAAAACAGCTTCAAGCCTACAGCTGCGAGCTATGAGTTTTCTTCTCGTAGCTCGCTGCTCAAAGCTCAGAGCTTTCAAACTATTACATACAATAACAAAAAGTATACAATGGAAAATAACACTTCATTACAACAGCAATTACTCGAAGCGGGTGTACATTTTGG
>JAKFDY010000129.1:0-4399 GCA_036675885.1 Lacibacter sp.
TCTTGCTTTCAGGGTAAGAACAGTGATGGTTCTTCAATGCCTAAAACCATTAGCTACAATTTTCACATCCGACCCATTCTTTCCGATAAATGTTTTAAATGTCATGGCCCCGATGGTAACAAACGGTCAGCGGGTTTGCGCCTTGATATTGCCGATAGTGCTTTTGCACCACTCAAAGAAACAAAAGGAGCGTTTGCTTTAATTGCTGGTGACCCTGAAAATTCCGAATTGTATAAACGCATCATTTCTACCGACCCCGAATACATGATGCCCGAACCCGAAGCACATTTAGGAGCTTTGAGTGAGTATGAACTAAAGCTCTTTAAAAAATGGATTCAACAGGGTGCCAAATATGAATCGCATTGGGCATTTACTTCGCCAAAGAAAACGCCTCTTCCTGAAATAAAGGATAAAGACCGTGCAAAAAACGAGATCGATTATTTTATCCTGGATAAATTGGATGAACAGGGTCTCGAACAAAATGAAGAAGCCGATAAAGAGCGTTTACTGAAACGTATTACTCTTGATATAACCGGTTTGCCGCCAACAATCGAGATGATGGACAAATTTGTAAGTGATAAGAGTGAGTTTGCTTATGAAAAAATGATCGATGCGTTATTGGCAACTCCACAATATGGTGAAAAGATGGCGGTGCAATGGATGGATGTGGCCCGTTATGCTGATAGTTATGGATACCAGGATGATAATATAAGATCGCAATGGCCATGGCGTGATTGGGTGATCCATGCATTCAACAAGAATCTTCCTTACGATCAGTTTCTTACCTGGCAAATTGCAGGTGATATGTTACCCGAAGCCAACAAAGAACAAATACTGGCCACAGGATTTTTTCGCAATCATAAGTATACCGAAGAAGGTGGGGTGATACCTGAAGAATACCGTATTGAATATCTCATCGACAAAACAAAAACTTTTGGCAAAGGTATCCTGGGAATTACAATTGAATGTGCTCAATGTCACGATCACAAATACGATCCGTTTTCACAAAAAGATTATTATTCATTCCTGGCTTTCTTCAACAACACAAAGGAAGTTGGATTTGAAGGCGATATCGGCGTATCGAAACTTGCAAAGAACCCGATACTTACCATCAGCGAAGAAGAAAGAAAAAATATTCTCTCATTCATTAATACAAAAGATACCGGTAGCCTGATGGTATCTGTAATGGGCGAACGGGATATGTTGCGTAAAACATTTGTGTTGAACCGTGGCGTGTACGATCAACCGGCTGAGGAAGTAAAAGCCGCAGCTATTCCGGCTGTAATGAAATTTGATACCAGCAAATTTGCACGCAACAGGATCGGGCTTGCTCAATGGACAGTAAATAAAAACAATCCACTCACTGCAAGAGTTTTTGTGAACCTTATGTGGCAGGAGTTTTTTGGAAGAGGCCTGGTAAAAACTTCCGGCGATTTTGGTATGCAGGGCGAACTTCCTTCTCATCCTGAATTACTCGATCGGTTGGCAGTTGATTTTATGGAAAACGGATGGAATGTAAAACGGTTGGTAAAACAAATATTAACGTCAGCAACTTATCGTCAATCAGCAAAAGTTTCAGAAGAACAACTGAAAAAAGATCCGGAGAATATTTACCTGTCAAGAGGCCCACGCATCCGTTTGAAAGCGGAGTTTGTTCGTGATCTCTATTTAACAAGCAGTGGGTTACTGGTAAAAACAATTGGCGGCCCGAGTGTTAAACCATATCAACCAAAAGGTCTTTGGGAAGCTGCCACTTCAGGAAGAGGGGCGTTAGCTGTTTACAGGCAGGATCATGAAGATAATCTGTACCGCAGAGGACTTTATACGTTTATTAAATTAACGGTACCACCACCGGGCATGGCCATGTTTGATGCCAGCAACCGTGATCAATGCGAAGTAAAACGATTAAAAACAAATACTCCATTGCAAGCACTGGTGATGATGAATGATCCTTCTGTACTGGAAGCATCAAGAGTGCTTGCACAAAAAATAATGTTAGATCAATCGGCAGTAGCTGATAAAATAACAAAAGCCTTTCGCCTGATTGTTTGCAGAAAACCATCGGCCAAAGAATTGACCATACTGGAGAATTATTACAACGAGCAGTTGCAGTTATTTCAACAGAAAAAATCAGATGCAACGATCATTCTAAAAGCAGGTGAATATCCCCAGAACAATCAAGTAGATAAAAATAAATCTGCTGCATTAATGAAAGCGATCAATACCATATTCAATATGGAAGAAACAATTACAAAAACCTGATGATGGAAAAACAAATTCTTGAGCATGCGTTGAACATGAACCGTCGCCGTTTTTTATCAAGACTCGGTATGGGTGTTGGTGGTATGGCTTTGGGTTCATTGCTGGTGCCCGATATGCTTGGTGGTAATACAGAAGAAGCCATCCTTGCAGGTTTGCCACAGTTTGCACCAAAAGCAAAGCGTATCATTTATCTTTTTCAAAATGGCGCTCCATCGCAGTTAGATCTATTTGAATATAAACCAATGCTGGAAAAAATGTTCGGCCAGGATCTGCCTGCATCTATCCGCATGGGTCAGCGACTAACAGGTATGACCGCCGACCAGACAAAGTTTCCGTTAGCTGCAAGCTATTTTAAATTCAATCAATACGGCCAGGCAAGAGCATGGATCAGTGAATTACTTCCTCATACCGCAAAAGTGGTGGATGATCTTTGTATTATCCGCAGTATGCATACCGAAGCCATCAATCATGATCCTGCATTAACTTTTTTCCAAACAGGAGCACAAGTAGGTAACCGGCCAAGTATGGGTTCGTGGCTTAGTTATGGTTTGGGAAGTGAGAATAAAAACTTACCGGCGTTTTGTGTGTTGCTTTCAAAAGGAAAAGGAAATGGCCAGGGTGTTTATTCAAAGTTATGGTCGAATGGTTTTCTTGATTCCATTCACCAGGGTGTTCAATTCAGTAGTGGCGATAATCCTGTGTTGTATCTCAACAACCCGGATGGGATGGATAAAGATGAGCGACGTAAAATGCTGGATAACCTCGCCGAACTAAACCAGGAAACGTATAAAGAGTTTGGTGATCCGGAAATACAGGCGAAAGTGCAGCAATATGAAATGGCCTATCGTATGCAAACATCAGTGCCGGATATTACTGATCTGAGTAAAGAACCGGAAGATATTATAAAATTATACGGTCCTGATTGTTTAACTCCAGGCACATATGCAGCTAACTGTTTACTCGCAAGAAAACTTTCAGAGAATGGAGTTCGTTTTGTGCAATTATATCACCAGGGTTGGGATGCGCATGGCAACTTACCCAATCAAATAAAAGGACAATGTGCTGATGTAGACCAGGCGTCCGCAGCACTGATCACTGATTTGAAACAACGTGGTTTGCTCGATGAAACATTGGTGATATGGGGTGGTGAATTTGGTCGCACAAATTATTGCCAGGGAAAATTAACGAAAGAAGATTATGGTCGTGATCATCATCCACGTTGCTTTACCATTTGGATGGCGGGTGGTGGTGTAAAGCCAGGTGTGTATGGCGAAACAGATGAGTTTGGTTACAACATTGTAAAAGACCCGGTTCATGTACACGATTTTCATGCAACCATTCTTCACCTCATGGGTATGAATCATGAGCAACTTACGTTTAAACATTTGGGCAGGCGTTATCGCTTAACCGATGTAGCAGGGAATGTGGTGAAAGGATTGATTGCTTAATTGTGATGACTGATCACCCGAAGGGTGACCGATCATCTTAATAAATGTTGTACAGTCAACCTTCGGGTGATCAGACAACAAAACTCATCATGGCTGTTTCATAAAATAAACAATACAACTAACTCATTTCAAACATATAAACATTGAACCGCCGCACATTCATCAAAAATTCTTCACTGGCAACAGCATCGTTGTATACAACACCATTATTATACGGTTCTGACATGAATGAAATCATTCTTGGGCATAACAACAAACGTTATCGCATTAATACCAAATGGAGCCAGGCAGATTTTGCAAGAAACCCTGTAAAAGACTGTCATGAAATGGTACAGGATAAATTGGGGCGTATTATTCTGCTCACCAATGAAACAAAAAACAATGTCATCATTTATGATAAAAGCGGAAGACTGATTTCAACCTGGGGAAATGAATATCCCGGTGCACATGGTCTTACGTTGTTTAATGAAAATGGTGCTGATACATTATTCATTTGTGATAACAACCGTCATCAGGTAATTAAAACTACAGTTGATGGTAAAGTTTTAATGACATTGGATTATCCAAAGGAAACAGGCGTGTATACAAAAGCAGATGAATATGTTCCAACGGAAACCGCCATTGCAGCTAACGGCGACATTTATGTGGCTGACGGTTATGGAAAAGATTTTATTATTCAATATGATTAT
>JAKFDY010000130.1:0-8864 GCA_036675885.1 Lacibacter sp.
AGAAGGAGGAAAAACAAGCAACTACCTGCTCATTGCTTTCAGTGGTGAGGAACTTGGTTTATATGGTTCAAAGTATTTTACTGATCATCCAACTGTTTCGTTGAATACGGTGAATTACATGATTAATATGGATATGGTTGGGCGTTTTAATGATACTGCTAAAACAATCACTGTTGGTGGTATTGGTACATCACCAACATGGGGATCACTCATCAATGAAAAGAAACCTGCTTTCAGTATTAAAGTTGACAGCAGCGGCACTGGGCCAAGTGATCATACTTCTTTTTACCGCAAGGATATTCCTGTGTTGTTTTTCTTTACAGGGTTGCACACCGATTATCATAAACCCAGCGATGATTTTGATAAGATCAATTACAACGGTCAGTTGCTGGTGGTGAAATATATCACCCGTTTAATTGCACGCAGCAGCAAAGAACCAAAGCTGGCGTTTACGAAAACACGTGAACAGCAAACAACCACTACTGCACGTTTTACTGTGAGCATGGGAATTATGCCCGATTATACATTCAGTGGCAATGGTGTGAAAGTAGATGGTGTAAGCGAAGGACGTGCAGCACAGAAGGCCGGTCTGAAAGCTGGTGATGTTGTAACAAAGCTGGGCGAATTTAATGTAAGCTCTGTTGAAGGTTATATGCAGGTGTTGAGTAAATTTAAAAAGGGCGATAGCACAAAGGTGAAAGTAAAAAGAGGTAATGAAGAACTTGAATTTGATATAGCGTTTTAATTAGTCTCTTTCAGTGATAAGCATACATGAAACTCAAAATCGATAACGAACTGCTGGCAGAAGAATTCTTTGAGAATACGCTTCTGCTTGGTGTAATGGCTCCAATGGAGAGCCAGAAGTTTGTTTGGCAAGTAAACCAATCAATGCGTTTCGATTTTCGGTTGAATGATGACATCGAAATTCAATTATCAAAGAAAAGCAGGCAATACTATTTTTCAGTATTCGAATACAAAGAGCCCAATATGGTGCTGGAGTATTACCTGTACAAGAATCAATTCGACGGCGAATATCTTTTACCTGAGTTCAAGCACCTTGATTATTTGTGGCTCACAAAAGGTGATCTGCCAGCTGAAGAAGATGAAAAAAAGTTGATCACTGATATTCGAAACATTCCTGGTGTACAGTTAGTGGTTGAATTAACCAATGAAAAAATTAAGAACAAGCAGCATCTTATTTTATAACCTAGCTCAATTGCAATTTTATGTGGACAGAAACAGACAACAAACTCTACCGCAAATTTGAATTCGCCAATTTCTCAGAGGCGTTTGCATTTATGACACGTGTGGCAATGGAGGCAGAGAAGATGGATCATCATCCTTTATGGACCAATGTGTGGAATAAAGTTGAGATATGGCTCAGCACACATGATGCAGGTGATGTGGTTACTGAAAAAGATAAAAAGCTTGCCGGACGTATCGACAAGCTTTTGTAATGTTCGTCTGACGCCCTCGTCTGACGAATACCAGAATACGTTTATTTAATAAACTGAAACCATTGTTGAAAGTATGGTCCTACAACAGGTAATGGTTTTTCTTCACCATTTATAGCTGCCAGCAAACCCAATATCCAAAGTATAAGAAGTAAGATCCAGATTACCGGCGACAGAATGCCGATAAATGCAAATCCCCAAAAGAGCATTCTGAAAAGAATTGAGCAGGCAACACCCAATAGAATTAAGCCAAAGCTTTGCCTCAAATGAAAAGTTGCCAGCGAGGTTTTAGGATTTAAGTTGCCGTACGAAACAAAAGCAATGATCCAGCCGATAATAGTAAGATAGCTTACCCAGGCGATAGTTTTTGCGTCCATAATAAGTTGGTTTAAGTTGATTACAGACAACTAATATACTCATCAGTAATTGCTATTGCAATACATCAAACTAAAACCTGAATAAACTTTTCTGTTTTGTGTACCAGGCGGCCAATTGGTTGTGTAAACGCTTCAAGATTATTTGCAGCAAGAAGCTGTTGAACATCTGCTAACTGTTCTTCTTTTACAGCAATCAATAATCCGCCGTTTGTTTGCGGATCAGGCAAAAGGTTAAATGCCTCCATCACATTTACTCCGGCTCCAAAACCAACCTTACTGCTATAACTATTCCAGTTACGATAAGTGGCATCGGGTACAATGCGTTGCGCCAGGTATTCTTTCGCTGCTGCAATAAATGGTATTTGCTGGTAAGATAGTTCAGCAGAGAGGCCAGCACCTTCACACATCTCAATTAAATGTCCAAGTAAACCAAAGCCGGTCACATCTGTCATGGCTGTAACAGCATCCAGTTTTCCCAACATTTCGCCAATGGAATTGAGTTGTTTCATTTGTGCTGCTGCAAGCCCTTTGTGTTCTTCTTTCAACACATCTCTTTTTTCCGCTGTACTTAATACGCCAACACCAATTGGTTTGGTGAGTAATAATACATTTCCTTCCTGTGCAGTATTGTTTTGTTTAAGGTGTGCAATCTGTACCATTCCGTTTACCGCTAAACCAAAGAATGGTTCCGGTGAATCAATGCTGTGTCCGCCGGCTAATGCAATGCCGGCTTCGGTACAAATTGTTCTTGCGCCGTCCAATACCTGTTGTGCAAGTGCTGCAGGTAGTTTTTCAACAGGCCATCCAAGTATGGCAATGGCAAGCAAAGGTTTGCCGCCCATTGCATACACATCACTTATGGCATTTGCTGCTGCTATTTGTCCAAAGCTGAATGCATCATCAACAATTGGTGTAAAAAAATCTGTGGTAGAGATCATGGCCATGCCGTTACCAAGATCATAAACTGCTGCATCATCTTTGCTGCTGTTACCAACAAGTAAATTTTTATCTGTTATTGTTGATAACGATGATTGAAGTATTTGTTCGAGTACGGCAGGCGCAATTTTGCAACCGCAACCGGCACCGTGTGAAAACTGTGTGAGTCTGATTGTTTCAGTAGTCATTTCTGCTTATTGAGTGATTTCGGATATAATTTTGTTCAGCGCAGGATCAACAATACTAATATGAGTTTCATTTTCCAGTATTTCAAATTCTATTTTAAGATTAGTATAGTTTCTTGAGTTAACTTGAGTGTAATAGTTTTTTGAAGATGAAAGAACTTTATTGAGTATCTCTAAACTGCCAGCATAAATTTTTATGTCAGCCTTCATGGATGTATTGTGATTGTAATAGTCTTGTTCAATTTTTAATAACTCATTGTAATTGGCCCAACACGAAGGACTTATTGCGTAATACTTATTAAATAGAGTAGAGTCTTTTAAGGTGAGGTATAGAGAAAAGAGACCCGTAAATGAGTGACCTATAAAAATATTTTCGGTTGAATTGGGGATCTTGTTTTTTATGGTTGGAAAGACTTCTTGTTTTATGAAGTTGTAATATTTATCTGCCCGACCAAATTCTTCTGTTGAGTTATTGGACAAGTCCGACGGAATAAAATCTCTTCGCCGTTTCATTTTCCAATTCCCCAGGTGAGATATAGTAACAACAATGAAACCTGTTTTGCAGGAATCAGGATTGGTCTCGCAGTAGTTTAGAATTTTTTTCCCCAGATTTATTGCTCCGTCTGCTACAAGAATCAGCTTGTATTGATTGCTATCTGTGTAACCCTCTGGCTTTTGTATTGTAATAAGAAAGCTGTCTTTAATAACTGAAGAGTAGATTGTTTCGCTTTCTGTATTCTTATTAAGTATTTCAACAGAGGAACAGGCTGATATTATGATGATAAAAAAGAGAAAAAGAATGTATCTCATTTTCGCATGGAACTTTTAATTAATACAGCTGCACTCTTCTTATTATCAGATTTAAACCTGATCTCATAAACCAGGCCACCTGTTTTTACAACAAGTACACCTGTGTTCGGAGGAATGGTTCCTTCGTTCTCTGCAAACAGGGTAAGCAAAAGACCTCCTTCTGTTTTAGGAAGAGCAATTGTTTGTTTGATCCCTTTATCTGATAATCCTATGCGGTTAAGCAAAACACTATTGTTATTAAAAACAGAAACACTGTCACCATCAATCAATCCGTCATCATATAATTCTATTAAAACAGAATCAGCATCTGTTTCAATACTTTTTACGATCTCAACAGTACGGGACGAAAGTTTAATGGAATCTTTATTGAGTATCGGTTTCTGTTTAGGAGCAGTTGGTTTCTCCAGCTGCACTTCATTTTTTTGTTCGAGTACTTTGAGTAGTCCTGACTTAGAAGGATCATCTTCTTTCTTTAAAAAGGTTTTACCACTTTCTTCAAAGAGTTGTGTCTTGCGTTTGTTCGATTGTTTCCATTCACCACTTACTTCTTTTGTATCGCCGTTTAAAAAGAGAATATGACTTTGTAAAACACCTTCTGAGCCGGGAGGATTTTGATAAAGTGTTTTTGTTTCGGTGATCACCATATATCCTTCAAACAAACTTCCTGTTATTTCACAAACAGCATAAAATTCACCGTTTACCACTGTTGAATACGAATAGCCTGTGATTTTATTTCCTTCCTGGAACAACAGTAATTCATACTTGTATTCCATGTTCATCTGCAAAGGATGATTGCTTGTAAACCGGCCACGCCATAGCCCTGCAATATTTTGTGCAGATGAAAAAAGGTTGCAACAAAGCAGAACAAAAGTGAAAACAAGTTTCATACTGCAAAGAAAAACATTCAATTGCTATTATGCTGTTATTCTTTTCGCTTTAAGACAATGGACGAACTTTTGTTGAGTGTTGAACTGAAGTTTACCAGGTAACGTTCATTGGTGGTGGTAACAATCAGCAACCCTGTATTCGGGGGAATACTTCCAAGGTTTTCAGCAAAGAGCGTAAGCTGTATAATTTCCCCTTTTGGAACAGCGATTGTTTTTTTGTAGGCACTTGCCTTAATGCCAATTTTTGATACAACCAATTCATTATTGAGGAACACGCTCACGGTATCACCATCGATCTCACCGTTGTCGTACAATGATAATACCACACTGTCCTCCGATACTTCGAGCGCCTCAATAATTTCAACCTGGCGTTTCACAATTACCGGGTTGTTAATTACCGGAGGCTTACCTGTTGCGGCTTGTGGTTGACCAGTTGTGTTACCGGCGTTTACATTACCAATAGTGCTGATACTTGGCTGTGTTGGCTGATTAGTTGCAGCAGGCGTTACTACAACAGGGGTTGTTGGTTTTTGTTCAACAGGTTTGTTGGCAGCTGTTGATGTATTCTGCTGAGGATTTGTAGTGGCAGCATTATCATCTGATTTAGATGTTGTTGAAGTAGAATCTTTTTGTTGGGGTTTCGGTTGTTGCCGTGTTGTTGTAACAACAGGATTAGTTGTTGTTGGTTTATTATTAGTTACAGTTGGTTGAGTTTGCGTTGTAACTGGTGGTTTTTTGTTTGACTGATTGGCAGCCACTGTTGTTGGCTGAGGCTTCGTTTGTTGCGGGTTGTTAACTGCAACAGATGTTTTATTTGTCGAGTCAGCAGGTTTCGTTACAACAGGTTTGTTTTGTTGTTGTGTTGCAACGCTGTTGTTACCTGTTGTGTTTGCCGGTTTGTTGTTATTGGTTACAGGTGGTAGATTCTGCAGAGTGCTTGTAACAGGTGGTTTGCTGTTTGGCTGATTAACAGCAACATCATTCGGTTTAGTTGTTGTCTGCTGCGGATTGTTAGCCACAACATTTTTTTTGTTGCTCGAATCTTTTGCAGGAGTTACAACAGGTTTAGTTTGAACAGGAGTTGTTGTTGGTTTATCTGTTCTTTGATTTACCACAACATCATTTGGCTTCGGTTTTGTTTCTACTGGTTTGGTAACAGCAATAGTAGTTGTAGTAACGGAGTCTTTTGAGGTTTTTACCTCCGGCTTATTTTGTGTTGAAGGAATTGTAGTTGGTTTGTCAGCAGGTTTGTTGGTTACAACATCTGTTGGTTGTGGTTTTGTTGGTGTTGATACGAGTACTGGCTTGGGCTCATCAAACATCATTTCTTTGGTGAGCTTTTTTTCTTCAAGGCGTTTGTACAACTGTGTTGTTAAATAGTTACGTTCTCTGTTAACAACAAGTTTCCCCGGCATTGCATAAAGATTGCGCCAGCTCGATGTACTCCATTCGCCATTTAAAACCGATGCTGTATCAACAATGTCTTTGATGTTGAACATATACACTGTCTTAATCCCTTTTCTCTTTTCTTCAAAGTTGTTTGATACAGATTTTTCGTCTTCAACAATCAGCACGCTGTCTTTAATACGGGCTTTTACTTTTACGAGGTTATAGTACAACACATCATCAATCAGAAACAAGCGCTGACAGTAGCCATATAATTCACCGTTCTTTTCTTTGAGTGTAAGCTCAAAATCCACTGAATATTTTAAACTATCGGAAACCATCTTTCCCTTATACACACCGGTTACCACCTGCGA
The DNA here is from genome assembly GCA_036675885.1 of Lacibacter sp. Taxonomy (GTDB): domain Bacteria; phylum Bacteroidota; class Bacteroidia; order Chitinophagales; family Chitinophagaceae; genus Lacibacter. The sequence continues at coordinate 6,410 of JAKFDY010000130.1, forward strand.
CTTACTGAAGAGTGAAAGGGAGCAGAAAAAGAGAAGAAGTAAATAGTTTTTCATGTGCCTGTTGTTTGAGCTACACCTGCAGCTGTAATAGTTGTTTAATATTGGATTCCTGAACGGTTTCACAGGGTATCTTCACTAATAACGTCTGAAGGTTCTCTCTATTATGTAAACCCTTTGAATACCACTTATCGTAATAGGTAAGTAAGATACGAAAACTATCTTCCACCCTGTCTTCAATGAGGGCATTTACAGCTTCTTTGGTCTCAAGTCCGCCCAGTCGTTTCTTGATGCGAATGATGGCGTTTACAAGTCGCTCACGCTCATGCTTTCCGTATTCTGCCACAATATGTTTCAGGCGCTCTTCAAAGGGAATATCAATAAAAAAAACAGGCGAGGTTCGCATTTGCTTCCACAAATTCATGGGCGTGTTCACATCGCCAATGCGTTGGCTTTCATCCTCCAGCCAAATGGGTTCCGGTCTTTTAGACGCAGCAAATAGGGCAAGCGCCAGTTTATTTTCAAATTGTTCCTGTGAAGGTTGAGGCGGCATACCCAGGTTACCAAACGCCGAGCCTTTATGATGAGCCAGCTCTTCTAGATTAATGACATTTTCACCGGCTTTGGCTAGTTTTTCCAGTAAGGGCGTTTTTCCTGAGCCTGTGAAACCGGCAAGAATGCGGAAGGAATAAGTTTGTTCAAACTGATCAAGCGCCCATCTGCGGAATGTCTTGTATCCACCAACGAGTGTATATACGTTAAAACCATACAGATCGAGTAACCACGCCACGCCACCGCTGCGCATACCGCCACGCCAGCAATGAACAAGGACTGTTTTATCGTTTCTGTCAGATCCAGACTCAACAGATTTTTTACGGATGATTTCATTACACTCCTTCACCAGCTTTTCTGCTTCTTCCACCATACTCCGCATTTTCACACCAAAGAAGGTTAGACCAATCTTGATTGCTTCCTGCCGGCTTTGTTGTTTATAAGCAGTGCCTACTACTTTCCGTTCTTCATCTGTAAAAAGCGGGAATGAAAATGCACCCGGAATTTTTGCGTGTTTGTATTCGCCGGGACTGCGTACATCCAATACAGGATATGTAGCAGCAAGCGAAAGAAACTCTTCGATATTTATTTTTTGAATTGCCATAACAACAGCACACAAATTTATTTATTTCGTCTTGCAACAACAATGGAGATTAGCCAAAGCAAAAGTGAAATGCAGAAGAACAGAATAGTGAGTTGTTTGGCAATAAGAAAAAGTTCAAGGTTGCTGGTAAAAAACCAGGCGTAGCACATAACAAGAAATGCAAACATTCCGAATGCCCTGCTGATGTTACCGAACGTTTGAAGCATAGTATAAAGCAAAAAGTCCTGCAGTTTTCTTCTACAGGACTTTTATAAGTTTAATTTTCTTTGATCTGGATAGTTACTTCTTTTCCCTTCTTCTCCAGGTTAATCTTTCCACTATCTCCTGCCTTGATTTCTATTTTACCATCCTTCCCTTCAATCTTAATACCATCTTTGGAATTGATCTTAATACTGGCAGAATCATCTCCTTTAATGGAAATGCCTTCTTCACTGATCTTTATTTCACCGGAATCGCCACTGATTTCAATTTTTGATTCACTGCTTTGCTTTTCATTATCTGATTGCTGCGAATCACCGCAAGAGATTATTGTAAATAACAAAGCTGAAAGAAAAAGATATTTCATATCAATTATTTTATACCTGTTGATTAACCATTCATGCTGATGAGGAACTCGTTGTTGTCTTTCGTTCCACGCATGTGTTGTAACAATGTATTAATTGCTTCTTCTGTATTCATATCGGCCATGTGCTTACGCAGGATCCACATACGTTTAGCAGTGTCTTTATCAAGTAACAGATCATCACGACGTGTACTTGAAGCAACAATATCAATTGCAGGGAATACACGTCTGTTGGCCAACTTACGATCAAGTGCCAATTCCATGTTACCTGTTCCTTTAAATTCTTCAAAGATCACCTCATCCATTTTGCTGCCTGTATCAACAAGCGCTGTTGCAATAATAGTTAACGATCCGCCATTTTCAATTTTACGTGCAGCACCAAAAAACTGTTTTGGTTTTTGCATGGCGTTAGCTTCAACACCACCACTCAACACTTTACCACTTGAAGGGGCAACAGTATTGTGTGCACGTGCCAAACGGGTAATTGAGTCTAACAGGATAATTACATCGTGTCCGCACTCAACCAAACGCTTTGCTTTTTGTAAAGCGATGGTACTTACTTTCACGTGTTTCTCTGCTGGTTCATCAAATGTGCTGGCAATAACTTCTGCTTTCACGCTGCGTTCCATATCTGTTACCTCTTCCGGACGCTCATCAACCAACACCATCATCACGTAACACTCAGGATGATTTTCTGCAATTGCATTGGCCAGTTCTTTCAGCAACATCGTTTTACCTGT
>JAKFDY010000131.1:0-4233 GCA_036675885.1 Lacibacter sp.
ATTTCAAGTCGTCGCCTTTTTCAAAAATTCATTTCAAATCGTCACCAAAAAATTATGCTCTCAAATGTTTGCTGATACTGAATTGTATTGATAAATGTCTGATTTTAACGGGACACTAATGATCCTTTGTCTAAAAAATATTTATACCTGTTATTGGCACAGCGAAAGCGGTATTCTATATCGCAATAAGGGTGACCCTTGTTAATAAGCTCATCCAGCTTCTCCTTTATCAATTTCCTGTCTTCTGGATGTATTTTTTCCACCCACCAATCCAGGGTACCTTCTATTTCCTGTGCTGAATATCCTGTTAATGACATCAAAGCTTCACTTCTATTAATCTTGCCGGTTTCCATATCCCAGTCCCAGATACAATCCGCAACGGCCTTAGCAACATACGAGAAGCGCTCATTGCTTTTCCTGAGTTCTTCCCGCATAGTTATTTCTTCTGTTATATCAACGGCCTGCCCAACCACCAGCCGCTTTATCGTATTAAGTGGTAAAAGAAATTTATGCAGCTTATAAAATCCGGGTGAGCCATCTTTTCGAATGGATGGAATTACAAAATCAATAGGCAGACCAGTGTTAAGCACTGTCCTGTCACTTGCAAGAAATTCATCCGCTACATGTTTGGGGAATAACTCATATGCATGTTTGAAACGATAAGTTTCATCCAAGTGCCAGATTTGCCTGGCCAGTTTGTTCATAAACAAAGCATGCCCCTCCTCGTCAGATATCCAGGCAGGTGCAAGACTATTATCGAGATAGGAATAGTAAATGGATTCATTCAAATTTCCGTTGCATTCCGTTTCTTTGAATTGCGTTTGATCAATTTGATTTTGCAAGTCACGAATCACCACTACAATGGCTGATAGTTTCTCTGTGCCGGGGAGCTTATGAGTATAGTACGACAGCTTTAAAATTTCTCCACCAGGACGGACAAGAAGGATATCTTCTTCATAGCCTCCGTTTGCAATAATGTGCTGCAATCTTTGGTCGATGCCGCAGTTGCTACTACCAAGCTGTTGAAGCAGGTCAATTAAATTTTTTCCTGCAAGCGTTTCTTCTTTCCTTTGATTTAACAATTGTTCTGATGCTTCATTCCATTTAACAATCCCGAAATCCGGGTCTGTAATCATTACAGCATCATGTACATTGTTTAAAATACTTTTTAACCAGGGCTCTGTGGGCAGAGTATGGTTCAGCAACAGGTTTTTCATTGGGATGGGTAGTGGATTTGGTTTATATCAGTTTTTCAAGGCTGGTTTTTAATGGATTCTAATCTGTCTGCAAATTAGTTAGTAATAGTTGCGAATGAAAAATCTATACGCCGCATTTTAAATACCAAGTATTAAATTTTAAACTAATAAGAGGAATCACTTAGTATTAGATTTTTCACTTGTCCCTGAAATATTTGGAGTCTATTGCTGCCCTTGTTTTGTGTTTTCGGTAACAGTGGGCGCATGTGCTGTTATTTTACGAACTAGATGGCGATGAACAAATGCAAACCTTCTGGGCATCGAACTGGCTGTGCGGGAAGATGCAGAACGCAGACATCACCTGTATCACTTATATAATTTTTACGTGGAAGAAATATGGCATAAAGAAGATTGTGTAAGCTGTGTTATAAAAACATTTACTTCTGTAAACTCAGCTATGCTGAAACCTTATTTAGATTTAATCAATATTACTGATCTTGGAATTAAACAAGAAATTAAACTACAGCTTCATAGATTCACCACCAGTAAAATGAAATTATTGCCTGGCTGATTTATTATATTCGCAAAACTTTGAATATCAACCCAGTTCACAAAATGTGAAATAGTTCTCAAAATGTGAACTTCTTAATATTAAATCTTATCTTTGGCATGAAAGTTCATTTAATCAGAAAGGAAACAATAGAAGAATTTGCCCGGCATAATGCTCAAAGCAGAACATCTTTTAATGAGTGGCTGACCAAAATCAAATATGCAGATTGGGAAGTACCGGCAGATATACAGGCTACCTTTAGAAGTACTGATTTGTTAGGCAAAGGTTCAAACAGAGCCGTATTTGATATTGGCGGCAATAATTACAGGATGATTTGTAAATATGCTTTTGGCGATAAACAAATACATCTGTTTATATGCTGGATTGGAACACATGCTGCTTATGATGAACTTTGCAATAACAACGATCAATACACAGTAAGTATTTATTAAACAATAATAGTATGGCAACTCTTAAATATAAAGTCATCACAAGCAAAGCACAATACAAAGAATATAGCAATGCGTTGGAAGAACTTGTGTTTTCCGGTGCAAAAGATCGTAATACAAAAGATGAAATCGCTTTGCTCACTTTATTGATTGAAAAATGGGATGCTGAACATAATAGCTTCGACGAAGTGGATCCGGTTCAATTACTTCATTCATTAATGAACGACCATCACCTTAAAGCCAAAGACCTGGTTGATATTCTTGAAATCAGCAAAGGCTATGTGTCAGATATTCTCAATTACAAAAAAGGCCTGTCCAAAGATGTCATTCGTAAACTGGCGGAGTATTTCAAAGTTTCCCAGGAAGCATTTAACCGCCCTTATAAATTAGTTGTTCCGGAGAACACACATTTCCGCAATGCAAGTGTAATGAACACAAGAAAAAAATTGGCGGTGGCATAGTATCAATGAAACTTCATATTGAACAACTCGACATATTAAACCTGCTCACGCAGCCTTTCCTCATTGACTTTCATTGGTTAAATTCACTGCCGGAATCATTACTTCAAGTGTACAGCCTTTGCCGGGCGATGAAGTAATCTGTACAGTTCCATCATACACATTTGCACGGTTAATTATATTTCTCAACCCGATGCCAGGGGAGTTTTTACCGGTATCAAATCCAACTCCGTCATCTGTTACAGACAAACAGATCTGGCTGGCTGTAACACTGATCTTCACAAGAACGCTGCTGGCCCTGGCGTGCTTCAGAATATTATTCATTTGTTCCTGTACAATGCGGTAAAACATCAGTTTCATATCGTTCGTAAGATCATGCTCCGCATAATTCTCTGTAGAAAATTCTGAGTGTAGCGTTGAAACGGCACTGATACCTTCCAGCAGTTTTTGAATGACCTGAACAAGGGTACTTTCATTCAGGGATGGTGCAACCAGTGTGTGCGACAATTTGCGGATTTCTTCAATGGCAAGATTGATAATTTCACCGCTTTGCCTCAATGGTTCTGAATGAAGATTATCTTTTATCATTCCATTTTCCAGATACAGTTTGGCAATAGCAAGTATCTGGCTGATATTATCATGAAGTTCTTTACCGATCATTTCCCGTTCTCTTTCCTGTGCTTTGATGCCGGTTTCTGTAATCAGTTTTTGCTGTATAATACGTTGCTCTGCCACTTTTGCTTCTGCCTCCAGTTTTTCTGTCACATCATTGGCAAGTATAAGTGTTACAAGCTGTTCTTCAAACAACACATCATGTGCAAGTATATCAACCAGGATGATTGTACCATCCTTTTTTTTATGCCGCCATATCCCTGATTTCTTTAAACCGGATTCTTTTACTTGGATATGTCTTAAATATCGATCAATATCCTCCTCCGGTCTTAGTTGTATTGAATTGATTTGTAAAAACTCCTCCCTGGAATAACCATAATGTTCCACCGCAGCTGTATTCACATCAATAATTGCCAGTGTTGTTTTGGAAACCATCCACATGGGCATGGGGTTACTTTCAAACAGTAATCTGTATTTGTGTTCAGAAGCCTGCAGAGTTTCATTTGCTTTTTCATTTTCCTTCTCCAGGTTATACTTGTCAATCGCTACTGATATCGCATTGGGCAAACGTTGCAAACGGTCCTTCAGTATATAATCACTGGCCCCTTCCCGTATAATCCCTACAGCATATTCTTCCGATACGGTTGCCGTAACCAGTATGAAAGGAACCCTGATGTTCATTTTTTTGGTTATCTTAAGCGCTTCATGCGAATTAAAAGAAGGGAGAGAATGATCAGAAAGTATAATGTCCGGTGAAAATTCCTGTATGCCTTTGATGAAATCATGCCGGCTGTTCACAACAAGCAGTTCATTGCTGATACCTGATTTTTTTAATTCTCTTGCAACCAGTTCGGCATCCTCATACAGGTCTTCCAGGTGTAATATTTTCATACGCTTGCTCATGGTTGTATCTTATTTAAAACAGCGTAGTATTGGGAGGACGATTAGTCAGCAGCCAATATAATCCC
>JAKFDY010000132.1:0-9178 GCA_036675885.1 Lacibacter sp.
TCACCAGCGGGAAATTCCAGAGGCGATATATGGTTAACTGAAATGGAAGCATTAAAAGCTTTAGCCATTTTAATAAGGTAGCTGATCACTTTAGTGTTGTCAAAACTTAGATCTGTGGCATAAGCAATACTGCTGATTCCCTTGAACTCCAGATTCTCAGGTATTAATAATACCGGACAGGGTATCTTATCAAGGATTTGATGAGTATGACTTCCGAATAAAAACCTGGATAAACCACTGGATTTATGAGACCCTATCACTACAAGGTCAACTGCTCTTTCGTAAATTATATTAACTGCTACTTCGGCTAAAGTGCCAAATTCTGCTATGACTTCTATTGAGGGCCTGAAGCCGGAGGACCTGGATATAAAATGTTTCAGATGCTCCCCTGATTCTTCCAGCTTTAAATTAGTCTCTTCTTTTTTTTGTACAAGATGTTCGGCTATAGGCCAATTTAACTCTACACCATCAGCTAATTCTGAAGTTGATTCCATCGCATTACACAATATGATATTAGCTTCATTTTTTAAAGCTATATGTGTTGCATATTCGGCAGCGTATCCCGCCCTTTTTGAAAAGTCAGTAAGCACCAGTATAGTTTTCATGGTATTTTTGGTTTATTGTAAAATTCGCTCGTAAACATGAATTTTTAAATGATTTTAATCATATTTAGAAGTGATTACAGCTATTTATTTTAGCTTATTTATGAAGATATTAGCATGAGTTAATAAATTGCCGGTAAAAAGAATAGCATCTTCACCGGCTCATAATAACATTAAGGTAGACTACCCGTTTTATATTATAATGATGATGCATAAGGTGTTATTTTTGAATCCAAAGGGGAGCAGATCTAATTGTGTTGAAAAATAACTATGCTGGTCTGTTTTATTTGCAGTAGGAACATATAAGAAATGAAAATTTAAAATATTTTTCCGGATTACACGTGTACGTACCCGAATATTTTCTAACTTTATTTCTTAAATACATAGCAGGTATTAATATTAAAGTTTTATTAATCAAACATTGTAACATACACACACATCAATGAAGGAAGCATATAATCGACGTAAGTTTATAAAAGCAGCTGGCCTGGCCGGGTTTGGTTTAGGATTAGCAGGTACCGCATCAGCTATGGAATTTAGTACCCCGCAGTCAACTACATTCCGGAAGAATGATGAAAAAGTAAGGCCAGGTGGAAGGGTAGGTATCATAGGGTTGGATACATCTCACAGTATAGCTTTCACTAAATCACTTAATAATTCTGCTGCAACACAATTTGCAGGTTATAAGGTAGTTGCAGCTTATCCAAAAGGCAGTAATGATATCAAGAGCAGTGCAGATAGAATTCCGGGCTACACAGAAGATGTTAAAAAGTTAGGTGTTGAAATAGTAGGATCGATCAAAGAATTGCTTAAAAAAGTAGATGTTGTATTATTAGAAACTAACGACGGACGATTACATCTAGAGCAAGCCTTGCCGGTTTTAAAAGCAGGAAAAAGAATGTTTATAGATAAGCCGATTGCCGCTTCGCTGGCTGATGCTATTGCGATTTTTAACGCTTCAAAGAAATATAATACACCTGTATTTTCTTCATCATCATTACGATATGTGCCAAAAGCTCAGGAAATTGCCAGCGGAAAAGTAGTAGGCAAAGTTTTGGGCGCCGAAGCCTTCAGTCCTTCTCCGATTGAGAAAACACATCCTGATTTTTTCTGGTATGGAATTCATGGCGTAGAAACCTTGTTTACGGTTATGGGTACAGGTTGTAAGAAAGTGGTACGTGTGCATACGGAAGATACAGATGTTGTTGTAGGTACCTGGGAGGACAATCGTATTGGAACTTTCCGTGGGCTGCGTGCTGAGAAAAAAGGTTATGGAGGAACTGTGTTTGGAGAAAAGGGGATTGCACAGATTGGCCCGGCCAGCGGTTATGATGTATTGCTGGTTGAAATTGTAAAATTCTTTGAAACCGGCATTCCGCCTGTAAGCGCTCAGGAAACTCTGGAGATATGCGCTTTTATGGAAGCGGCTGATGAAAGTAAAAAGGATGGTGGTATTCCTGTAAGTTTGGAACAGATGTTTAAAAGAGCAACTACATAGTTGTTACGGGAACCGGTTATTGTTTAAGGAATTTTGAAGTGCTGCTGTTTGTACCGTTGTTTACTTTCAGTATATAGTTACCGGTATTTAATTGCTGCACATTCAATTGCTGTACCTGTGCTGCCTTTATGTTTTGATAACGTTGCACCAGAATTCCTGTGCTGGTATAAATTTCATATGTCACCATTTTCTCCTGCCAATTGTTTGGGATCATTACACGCACTTCATTTGTTGCAGGGTTGGGGAAGGTGCTGATCTGTACTTTATGTTCTTCTGTTAAACGCACCATCCTTGTTTCAGAATAAGAAGACTTGCCATCAACATCAACCATTTTCAAACGGTAGTATATTGCTTTGTCTGTGCTGTTCTGCAGGTTGTCTTTGTAATTGAAATTGTTTTCAGAAGATGTTGTTTCAGGAGCAAATACAATGGCTGCTTCTTTAAAACTTCCTGCGTCAACACTCTTCTCAATTACGAAGTGACTGAAGTTGTAGTGGTTGGTTGTTGTCCAGCTTAACAACGCATTTTTCTCTTTAAGATTAACCCGGAAACTAAGCAATGAAACGGGCAATGAAGAAGCTGCCACCGGCGCATTCAAACATCCACCAAAGTTATCATTGATTGAATTCAAGTTTGGGATACTTGAAATGTTGCCATTAATAGTTGATAAATGAAATTTGAAATCCTGACCAGGTTGTAATTGATTTATTACGTTACCCAAAAGATCTACTTGTGTAAGGCTACTTAAAGGAATTTTCACTTCCATAGATATTCCATCAGCAGCACCTTTTCCGAGTTGACCTAAACTCGTTCTTGGAGTTAAAGTGCCCCATAAAGTACCACCATCTAAGTTTTGTGAAATCGTATTACTTAATACATCTGCTGCAGGAATATAGTTAGCAACTGAAACGGTAACATTTCCATTTGCGCCACTCCAGTTAAAGTGTAAAACGGGCTCATTTAAATTCATCTGATCATTGTTATTGATATCAACATAATAAATGATGTCAACAGCGTTGTTTGTGGAACCTGCACGCTCTATATAGATATAAAGATTACTAAGGTCAGAAGTAAAAGCCATTCGGGTAAGATCACGGCCTGCGTCAGAAATAGGAGCATCTAAGTCTGTTCCGTTGGTATTATCGTAAGAGTTATTATCGGGATCATTCAGATAGAAACTCCAATCGGTCATTGATCCATTAATAGTAATAGGGCTTGTGAGAAAAGCACTTGTGCCATTTGAGCCGGTTGTATAATTACATTGGGCTGAAACCGCTGTATTTATCATGCTAAATACGAGGCAGGTAATAATGAGTGTGTAAAAAGTTTTCATATGTTCTCTTATTAAGGGTGGGAAAACTGTTGTTTGGAGCACTTGTGGAACAGCAGCTCCAAAGTAGAAGTGCTGATCTGTAAGCATTGATGGCTGCTCTACGGATATAGTGCTGATGACTGTTTAACTGTTAAGTAAACAGGAACAAGTTTTTTTCCGAAAAAAATGACTGAAGAAAGAAGGCATTGAGTAAAATTATGCCAGAAAGGAGGGGTTGTTGGGTAGGGGTAAATCATCTTGTTTTGTTTTAATAGGGACTGAATCGTTACTTGTCTTTTGGGTCGGATCTAGTGGTTCTTCCTATTCGTCTTTTGGGAAACTATCAATTCGGCTAAGGGTATCTTCTTATATGGTACAAAATTGCATCGGGTTTTTAACATTTGCAATAGTAGAACTACGTGGTGATTATTACTAATTTCAAAACAGTAAAATTCGCAACCTGAAAGCATTGAAAATCAACAATTCTATCGGGGAAAGGAAATTAAAAAAAGTGAAATATATTTTTGAAATGATTAAAAATGCCCTCTTTTGAAGCATGATTTGTTGTTATTGGCTGGCAATTTCACTTCATAACAACAAGAAAAGGGAGGTACTTATGCTGTTGAATTTACCGTTGATGCCGCAAAAATTCCAAACTACCTGGCAGGTGCTGAAGCATTTTTTAACCAGTTTAGTCAAGTTAAGTTGGTGGAGAGTTGTGGCGGGAAACAAAAAACCCCGCAAAAAGCGGGGCTTGTACCACGTACGGGATTCGAACCCGTGATTCCTCCGTGAAAGGGAGGCGTCTTAACCCCTTGACCAACGCGGCATTTATTTTTGGGAGTGCAAAGATAGGTTTGGGCATATTACCTCCCAAACAATTTTCAGGAATTTATTCAAAACAAGGATACAAATCAGTAAAATGAGCCAAGACACTTTGAATCAGCCTGTATTTTGCTGACAAGAATTATCTGTTCCGGAAGTAAAAACTAACAGGCTTTAATGGTTAATGTCGTTAACTTCGCAGCGCATTTTTAACTACTAAACAATATTTCTCATGAGCACAGTAAAAGTTGCGATTAATGGTTTCGGACGTATCGGCAGGTTAGTTTATCGTCAAATCTATAAAATGGAAGGAATTGATGTGGTGGCGATCAATGATCTTACTTCTCCAAAAGTTTTGGGTCACTTATTAAAATATGATACAGCGCAGGGCCGGTTTGATGCTGAAGTGAAGAGTACCGATAATTCGATTATTGTTAATGGCGACGAGATCAAGATTTATGCTCAGAAAGATCCTGCACAAATTCCTTGGGGGTCACACAATGTAGACGTGGTGCTTGAGTGTACAGGTTTCTTTGCAGATAAAGCAAAAGCTGAAGGTCACATCGCTGCAGGTGCTAAGAAAGTGGTGATCAGTGCACCGGCAACCGGCGATCTTAAAACAATTGTATTTAATGTTAACCATAATATTCTCGATGGCAGCGAAACAGTGATCAGTTGTGCAAGCTGTACAACAAACTGTCTTGCTCCAATGGCACAGGTACTTGAAGAGAAATATGGTATTGTGAATGGCTTAATGACAACTGTACACGCTTACACTAACGATCAGAACACACAGGATGCTCCTCATCCAAAAGGTGATCTGCGTCGTGCACGTGCAGCCGCTCAAAACATTGTTCCTAACAGCACAGGTGCTGCAAAAGCAATTGGCCTGGTATTACCAAGCTTAAAAGGTAAGCTTGATGGCAGTGCACAACGTGTACCAACCCTCACCGGTTCATTAACAGAAGTAACTGCTTTATTAAGCAAAAAAGTAACTGTTGAAGAAGTAAATGCAGCAATGAAAGCAGCATCAAACGAAAGCTTCGGTTACACAGAAGATGAAATTGTGAGCAGCGATATTATTGGTATCAGCTTCGGTTCTTTGTTTGATGCAACTCAAACAAGAGTTCAGAATGTAGGTGATACACAATTGGTGCGTGTGGTTAGCTGGTACGATAACGAAATGAGTTATGTAAGCCAGTTGGTGCGTACACTTCACTATTTTGCTAAACTTATCAAGTAAGATTTTTTGTGAATACAAAACTGTTAAAGGGATATTTCGTTTGGAGTATCCCTTTTTTATTCCTTGCCTGCAACAGCGGCCCCGGCACAGCAAAGTTGCTGCCACCTGATCCAAAGAACAGTGAGTGGTATGTGCAAAAAGAAAAAGATGAGGATGATAGTGGTAACAAACTTGGTTTGTACGCACTTCGTTTTTATCCCGATGGTAACTACACCCTTTGCGCCGATCTTTTGTTCGAACAGGGTAAGTGGGCATTTGATGCACAGAAGAAATTGCTGGTGCTTGATCCGGAAAATGGCGATACAACAATTAAGGAACGATATCTAATTGATCAATCGCAACCAAAAGGTAAAGCGCAATTCAGTTTTTACAGTGCATACCCGATTGATAAAGCCAATCCTGATGAATTGGTACAAGTGCAGGCTGTAACGAACAGCTCCAAAAACGATCCATTCAAAAAGGAAATGCATAGTTGGCGGAACAGACCAACTCAGCAGGAGAATGATGTGCAGTTAAAACAACGTGTTGTTGCTTACCTGCAATTCCTGTTGGCATTTTATCAGCATGCAAAAGATAATAACCTGGAAAACCCGGGTGGCACCTGGTATCCACAGCCCATTAAATTCTACAGTAATAAAGTGAGTATGGCTTACGAGAATGAACTGGGCGATTGGTACACTTGTTTTTTCAGCAAAGAAGATGCAGTGAAAGGCTATCAACTCATCAGCGGTGCATTAATGAAAGTAAAAATTGAAGGAGCTGATGATATAAGCCGTAACATTCATTGTCTTGAACAACTATTGGCAGTAGTAGAGAAATAATCATGAACTGAATTATTTTTCTGCGTCAGCCTGTAACTTCGTTTTTTCTAATAAATATTGAACTAAACCATAGCATTATGAGCAAATTTTCAAACCATAATTTCAGCGGAGAGAAAGCATTGATCCGTGTTGATTTTAATGTGCCGCTTGACAAACAAACTCAAGCAATTACTGATGATACAAGGATGACTGCAGCCATCCCCACAATCAAAAAAATATTGAATGATGGCGGTAGTGTTATTCTCATGAGTCATCTCGGTCGCCCGAAAGATGGCCCCGAAGAAAAATCATCACTCAAACACATTGTTCCGCATCTTGCAGAATTACTTGGTGGCAACACACCTGTTTTGTTTGCGAATGATTGTATTGGCGAACAGGCTTACCTCACTGCCAGTATGATGAAGCCGGGTGAAGTATTACTTCTTGAGAACCTCCGTTTTTATAAAGAAGAAGAAAAAGGCGATGCAGCCTTTGCAGAAAAGCTCAGTAAGCTTGGTGATGTGTATGTGAATGATGCATTTGGCACAGCACACAGAGCACACGCCTCAACTGCAGTGATCGCACAATTCTTTCCATCAGAAAAAAGAATGTTCGGTTTATTGATGGAAGGCGAAGTTGCTGCCGGTGAAAAAGTATTATTGCAGGCTGAGAAACCTTTTACTGCTATTATTGGTGGGGCTAAGGTGAGTGATAAAATCCTCATCATCGAAAACTTACTGGAACGTGCAACCGATATTATCATTGGTGGCGGTATGGCTTATACATTCATGAAAGCTATGGGTGGTACAATCGGTAATTCGTTGTGTGAAGAAGATCGCCTCGATACAGCTAAAGAAATTCTTGAAAAGGCTGCTGCAAAAGGAGTGTCTATTCATCTGCCAAGCGACTCTGTAATAGCAGACAGGTTTGCAGCCGATGCAAATACTTCAACCGCCCCCAGCAATAATATCCCAAATGGCTGGATGGGTTTGGATATTGGTATAAATGCCTGTGAGCAATTCAGGAATGTATTGCTGCACTCTAAAACCATTTTATGGAATGGCCCGATGGGTGTATTTGAGATGGAAAAATTTCAACACGGAACAAAAACCGTTGCACAAGCTGTGGCTGATGCTACCGGCAAAGGTGCTTTCTCGTTAGTTGGCGGTGGCGATAGTGTGGCAGCGGTAAATGATTTTGGTTATACTGATAAGGTGAGTTATATCTCAACCGGTGGTGGTGCCATGCTTGAGTTTTTCGAAGGAAAAACATTGCCGGGCATAGCTGCAATCAAAGAATAACGATTTATACTGATAGAAAATAAGTCAGGGTGTCAGCTTTTAAAGCTCGGCACCCTTTGTGTTATGTAAAAATGATCTTGACAAATAAAATGTTTCGATTAAATTTAATGTGAAATGCATTGTCAGTCCCGTCAGTATTTTATCTGCTATCTGTAACAAACAGAAAAAGTAACACACTTATTATTCAATTAAAACAAAAATAAACACACATGAAACCCGGACGCATCATTACCATTGTTGTAGCTGTTCTTTTAGCCTTTGTTCTTTTTAGAGGTTGCAGCGGTTATAATGGCCTGGTAAAGCAAGATGAAGTTGTAAAAGAAAAATGGAATAATGTACAGAGTGATTATCAGCGTCGTGCTGATCTTATTCCAAATCTTGTAAACACCGTAAAGGGTGAGGCTAACTTCGAACAACAAACTCTCATCAACGTAATTGAAGCACGTTCAAAAGCAACAAGCGTAAAAGTTGATCCTTCAAATATTACTCCTGAAAAGCTGGCTGAATTTCAGCAGGCGCAAAGTGGTGTAAGCAGTGCCTTGAGCCGTTTATTGGCAGTGGTTGAAAATTATCCCAACCTTAAAGCCAATGAAGGTTTCCGCAACCTGCAAACACAACTCGAAGGAACGGAGAACCGTATTAAAGTTGCCCGTAACGATTTCAACGGTGCGGTGAAAGATTATAACACACAGGTGCGTTCATTCCCAATGAACTTATTTGCAGGTATGTTTGGCTTTAAACCGAAAGAAGGTTTTGCAGCAGAACCCGGCAGCGATAAAGCACCCGAAGTAAAATTCTGATAAACAACGAATGGGTATTTTTTCCTTCCTCACTAAACAGAAAGACTGGTTTACGCCGGCCGAGCATGAAGCCATTGTAAATGCAATCCGTGCTTCGGAGAAACGTACATCAGGCGAGATACGTGTGTTCATCGAAAGCCGTTGCAGTTATGTTGATCCGGTTGATCGTGCACTTGAAGTTTTCTTTGGATTGAAAATGGAACAAACAGAAGACCGCAACGGGGTGTTACTTTACATTGCCATGAAAGATCATCAGCTGGCTGTGTTTGGCGATAAAGGAATTCACGAAAAAGTAGGCACCGCTTTCTGGAATAATGAAGTGCGGCAAATGCTCTCTTCATTTGGTAAACACAATTATGCGGAAGGGATTGTAAAGATCATTACCGATATCGGTGATGCATTGATTACACATTTCCCGTATGAAAACGAAGACAGGAACGAATTACCCGACGACATCATTTTCGGCAAATAACCTTCATGAAGAGACTTTTTCCCATACTTATTTTTCTTTTTTCTATTGCTGCATCCGCGCAGGTGGAAAAAGTAATTCCGGATAGGCCAACCCCGCCAAAACTTGTCAATGATTTTACAAAAGAAAAATTTCTGACAACCGAGCAGGCGGAGGCATTGGAGCAGAAATTAGTAGCCTATGATGACAGTACTTCCAACCAGGTATCCGTTGTTATTGTAGATGATCTGAACGGATATTCTGCGGCGGATTATGCCATTGCTTTGGGAAGAAAATGGGGAGTAGGCAATAAAAATTTTGATAATGGAGTAGTAGTTCTTGTTTCAAC
>JAKFDY010000133.1:0-3691 GCA_036675885.1 Lacibacter sp.
TGGCTAAATCAATGGCCTGATCCGTGACTTTCTCAGTATTCACTTCCGAACCAATATTCCAGTAATACTGACCATTGGCTTGAATAGATAAGGTCACAATACGCTGCTGTTGTGACGCGGGCATGACATTGGCATCCACTTTAGGCAAATCAATTTGAATGCCTTGCGTCAACATTGGTGCAGTCACCATAAAAATCACCAATAGCACCAACATGACATCAATATAAGGAACCACATTCATTTCAGCATTGAGTTTTAATTTTTGAGGACGCTTAATCATGGCTGTTGCTCCTTAACGCGAAGCGCGCTCAGTGTGCCCCAACAAACGATAAATACGCGTTTGCAACTCATTGGCAAAACCGTAATAACGACTGGAAAGCTTGTCAGCACGTGCCGAAAAGCGGTTATACGCCACGACCGCAGGAATAGCGGCAAATAAACCAATAGCTGTCGCAATCAGCGCTTCTGCAATCCCAGGCGCAACTGTATTTAGGGTTGCCTGTTCAACGGCAGACAGCCCAATAAACGCATTCATAATGCCCCAGACCGTTCCAAATAAGCCTATATAAGGGCTGACTGAACCGACTGTTGCGAGAAAGGTAAGATTTTGCTGAAGCTTTTCTTCTTCTTCACTGATGCTGCTGAGCAAACGACGTTCTACCCCATCAATTACATCACTTGTAGTAAGTTGCTCATCTTTGATCAATTGATGGTATTCATCAACCCCATGTTGAAAAATGCTGACAACTCCTTTTTGTTGTTCAGGCTGTTGGTAGTCTTGCTGTAAAAGATTGAGATCTTTTTGCTGTCTAAAATTCTTTAAAAAGCGGTTCCAAAGCTGCTCTTGTCCACGAAGTAACATACCGTGACGCACGATTAAATACCAACTTACGACTGAGGATAAAACCAAAATCAACATCACTACTTTCACCAACACACTGGCATGGCTAATCAACATCCAAACCGACATTTGATCCATTGTTGCTTGCATAACGCACTCCAATTTTTTTACTGCATGGTGCAGTACATATATATTTTTAAAATGGGCTGTGATTCTTTAGCAGCTCATGTACTCACTCAGGTACTAAAGCGCTATTTAGTCCAAATGCAGGGCTTGAGCGATTTTTTCCCACGGCACGTATTTAAAGTTTTGATTGGTTTCAGGCATACGTTTACGTCCATCTTGCACCACCAACATGCCTTGCTTCCATTTGCCACCAAAATTTAGGGAACTCACATCTAGTCCATCTGTTTCAGACACAGCGTCAATGCCTTTGTCGATATTGATGCCTACACGAAATGCGCCACGAACCGTATAAGGTGCTGCGGCATCAAGCACCACAAAGCTGTCATTGCCTTGGCTTGAAACCACCAAATAACTTTGGTTTCTGCCGTGATAAAGTCCCATTCCCTCAATGTCATCATGCATCACCTCTCCTACGCCAATCACCTGCTGCATAGGAAGCTGAGATTTTGGGTTGAGATCTTTTACCCACACCGCGACATCTTCTTCACCCAAGAAAATACGCCCTGTGGCATCGTCTACGACACAGCCTTCAGGTTGGGTTTGAACTGAAAAACGTTGTACTTCTTCAGTCCGTAATTTTTTCTGTGCAGCCGTAATATGGTATTGAACGAAAGTCCCGTTTTTATCGTTAGGAATGGCATAGATTTCCCCTTGAGCATCGCGGTACATACAAATGCCATAAATATCATCCAATGTAGTTGCTAACTCGCCGAGCACAGAAACCTTGCCCGTTTTGGGTTGAATCGCAAAGAGATGCAGGCTGTTATGATCTCGGTTCGATGCCACAGCCAAATCGACCGTTTGATTGCCCCATTTAAAACCGTGGCGTACATCAACATTATTCAATCGCCCTACTGGCAAATACTGCACGGTTTTGCCCTGTAAATCGTTAACCTGTAAACCACCTTGTTTATCTGTCGCTAAAATGCGGGATTGACTCGGTTGTGTAGCGTTATGCCAAATCGCAGGATCATCAGCCGCGTCACCTGTACTTGGCACACCCTCCGTCTGCACTTCTGCTGGAATGGTGATGATATTCTGAGCTTTGGTCTGGGTCTGAGTTTCCCATTCCGCATCCGCCACTTTTACGGTTTTATCATCTAAAATCAGCAAGGATTTATCGGTTAAATTACCTTGAACACTCAAAGTCTCTGCTTCTTTCACCGTGTCTAATTGTAAAGGTGGCTGTGCTTTCCATTGCTTATCTTGCTTTTGATAACGATAAAGCAAAGGTTTTTCTGCATCGAGTACAGCGATATGATCATCTACAATCGCAATTGCAGAGGGTGAACCTTGCATCGAACCAAAGGGTTGCACGAGATCTACCGCTTGACGCACCATATCAGCTTCAGAATGTGCTGGATATGCCCAAACCCCAACATTCTCTTCATTAATGAACAGCTCTGCGGTGCTATCATTCACTTTGCATACACTGCTGGCAGGTGGAAAACTAAGACGACGTACCAACTGTGGTTGAACCAAAGCCTTTTCATGCTGAGCCACCAACCATTGCTCACCAAGCCCCTCTTCACCCACTAAAAAAGCAAAACTCAGCCCTTGAGCATCGGTATATAGGCAAACATCTTCAGACTTAAATGAACGCTTTGGAATAAAGCTGGGTTTGTCCCATGCTTTATTTTTTAAGTTCATGCTCATCAGTTGAATTTGCTGTTGTTGCACATTTGACGCAGCAATCAATAAACGCTCCGAACCAATCCGATAATCAAAACGCCCAAACTGACCTTGAATTTGATGTAGTACATTTTGTTGATCATCTAAAAACTCAGGCAATGAATTCCCGGGAGTATAAGCAAAATTTCCCGCTGCAACAGGCAAATTCCCCTGTGCTCTATACCTAACATCTAACCATTCCTGAGAATTTAAAACATTAAACTTATCACGGATTGTATTTAAGGATATACGACTATCTAAAGTAATTTTTTGTGTGCCTGCCTTTGCCTGTTTAGTCGTTACAATAATAACTCCTTTAGCAGCTTCAGTCCCATAAATACCCGCCGACGCAGCATCTTTTAATACTTGTATACTTTCAATATCATTTGGATTTAAACCAGCAGGTGAATTTGTTTGTACACCATCAATAACCCATAAAGGCCCTGTGCCTCCAAACACAGATGTTAAACCTCTAATTGATATTTGGGTATCATTACCACCTGGAACTCCTGAAGAAGTAAAACTTAATCCGGGAACTCTGGATTGTAATTTACTGATAACATTGGGTGTAGCGACACGATCTAAATCGGCTACAGAAACAATAGAAACTGCCCCCGTTATGTCTTTCTTTTTTTCCTTAGAATAACCTGTGACAACAACCTCTTCGAGAGCATTTGAAGACGATTTTAAGATAATATTATACGTTTTTTTTGATGTAATAGTAATTTGAGCATCTGAAAAACCTATATAAGAAACTATTAAAGTTTCACCTTCTTTGGCTTTAATCTGAAACTTACCGTCAAAATCAGAAACAGTTCCTGTTGAAGTTCCCTTCACAATTATACTTGCTCCAGGTAAGGGCTGACCATCATCTGACACAACAGTCCCATCTACTTGGGTTTGCTGACCTGAAGCAACAAGCCCAAAGAAAAACAAACATATTGCAATTATGTTTTTCTTGTGTTTAAAATACTTAATTTTCATACATTTTTA
>JAKFDY010000134.1:0-21771 GCA_036675885.1 Lacibacter sp.
AAACGTAATGCCTTTACTGTATGCAGGTGATTGACGTTTGGGTGTAAGCGGATCATTATAACCAATGAAGCCGATTTTAACTCCACCCAACATTTTTGTCCAGTAAGGCGGAAAAATAAGATCGTTCTTGTACACATCAGCATTATCATGAAACATGTTGGCGCAGATCTTTGCACTGTTGTAGCCACCAAGATCTTTCAGCATTGCATCTTTACCATACACCACTTCCCAGTTGCCAGGCAGAATAAGATCATACCCAATATTATTTATTAGCGGCACAATTCCTTTACCCTCCGTTAATGCAGCTACACCTCCACCCTGAAAACAATCGCCACCGTCAATAATAATTGTATTGGTTGGGTTTTGTGCTTTCAATGTATGCAGCATTGTTTTCAACACAGCAAAGCCGCCACGTTTTTTGTAAACAGGTTTGTTGTTTTCAAAAAAGAATTCATCATGTGTGTAAAGCTGCGCATGAATATCGGATGTGTGCAGGAGAGTAAATACGTTTGCTTTGCCATCCTTCACCGCTTTATTTCCGAACAATTCTTTTGCATGATAATCGTCGCCGCTTACTGCATTTACAATGGATGCGGGCAACACTGCACCGGCAGCAATTGCAGATGCTGATTTAAAAAAATCTCTTCTTGAGTTTTGAGAGATGGGTGTGATCTGTTGATCATCTGAACAACTATTACATGAACAGTTGTGGAGATGTATAGTATTTTTTTCAGGCATGCTTTTCGTTAACGATTATTTTTTTGTACTGGATTTCTTTTGCTGTTCTCTGTATTCTTTAATTGGAGCGAAGGGACCGTACTTATGTTGCTGTTCACTGAAAGTATCAGCATAAGGACCAAACGGATGATCGATTGGTTTCTTTGTTATATCGGGCCAATCGCTGCTCAGATCTTTTGATGGCCGTGGCTGCGAGTTAACAAATGCTGCCACATCCCATGCTTCTTCATCGCTCAATTGTGGTGCATGATATGTTGTTCCCTGCGGCATATTATTTTTTACATAACCTGCAAAGCGTGATAAACGGAACAAACCGGCACCAACATTATAACTGTTCTTGCCCCACAACGGAGGATAAGTATAAGTAATGCCATCTGCATTCAACTGCCCTTCACCATTTGCAGCATGACAGGTTTGGCATTTTTGTACAAACACAATTTTTCCTTTTTCAGGATCAGCAGCACGGTTGAGATATGGAAGCTCAACAATACCTGAACCTTTTGGCTTTTCGCCTTTCTTTAAGTCTTCGCCCAGCCATTTGATGTATGCATAAATTGCCTTCATTTCTTTTGAATTACTATCGAGAGCTTTCCCATTCAAACTTCTTTCCATGCAATCATTCACACGTTTATAAATAGTTTCAATACCACCGGAGCGCTCTCTGAATTTTGGATAGGTTGTATAAACAGCACTATAATTATTACCCCACGGTTTTGTGCCTGCATCTAAATGACAGTTCTGGCAATTCATTCCATTGGTGATTTGCATAACAGAACCTTTTGGACCGAGATACTTTGATGTGTTGGATATTAGTTGATGGCCATACCAAATGAGCTTTCCATCTTCTCTTGAATAATAAGGGATCTGGTTTGCAGGTGGCCCCATCCAAACAGTTTGCTGTAGCGTTGAGTCAACTGCAGCTGATTCCTTTTTGCCTGATTCATTACAACCAAACTGCGTAGCTGTAATAAATAACAGCAGGATTATAAAAAGAAATATGGTTTTCGCTGTGCTCATTCTGGTTACTGCAAAAGTTAATGAGGTAATTGATCTCTGAACTTACCATACACCCATGTGCCGGCAATTGCACTCAACAGGGTTACCGCAATAACTGTGGCTCCGTTTCCTATTTGTGCAAATAACGGTCCGGGACATGCACCGGTAACAGCCCAACCCAAACCAAACAGAAGACCTCCATAAATTTGTCCCTTGTTAAATTTCTTATCAACAAACACAATCGGTTCGCCATAAATAGTTTTGATCTTGAATTTTTTAATGATCCATACACTGATGATACCAACCACTACTGCCGAACCAATGATGCCATACATATGAAAACTTTGGAGGCGAAACATTTCCTGTATACGGAACCAGGAAACAACTTCAGCTTTTACGAAGAGAATACCAAACAGCAATCCTACAAATGCATATTTGAAATTATGCCACCACGGATGTTGAAGTTCTGATTCGTTGAAGCAGGTTGCATCTAACGATCGCATTTCAAAATCTGTATTCTCTGTAAGGAACTCATGGTGCTTTTGCTCTACCACAATTTCCTCTTCCACTATATTTTTATTTTGTTCCATGAGTAGTTACAATTAGAGTTTAAGAATGAAAGGAAAAATGAGATTAGCCATAATAAAACCACCAGTCATAAAACTGATTGTTGCTACTAATGAAGGCCATTGCAAAGTAGAAAGACCCATAATTGCATGTCCGCTTGTGCAACCGCCTGCATAGCGTGTGCCAAAGCCAACAAGGGAACCACCCACTACCATCATAATAAATCCACGTAGTGTAAACAGGCTGCTCCAGTTAAACACTTCTGTTGGAACAAGTGAATCATAATTTGTAATACCATATGTTGCTAACTCTGTACTGAGCTTTGCATTCACAATCATTGGCTCAGGGTTTTGCAGGAAAAGAAAAGCAACGAACCCGCCCAATAAAATACCACCTACAAAAAATAAGTTCCATACTTCTTTTTTCCAATCGTAATTGAAGAAAGGAATTTTTGCCGGCAAACATGCTGCGCAGATATGCCGCAGCGAAGACGATATGCCAAAGGTTTTATTGCCAATGATAAGTAGTGTGGGTACCGTTAACCCAATTATAGGTCCAGCTACATACCAGGGCCATGGCTGTTTAATAAATTCAATCAGGTTCATGGATTGTTTCGTTTAAGTTCCTGCAAAGTAGTTATCTGCCTGCCGGAACTATGTGATAAATATTACATTGAAAATGGCGTTCCTCTAAGTTAGTGAACATTAAAACGGGTAAGATCAATTGTTGTTTGAAACTTCACCCGGTTGTTTTGTTTCCTTTTGCTTTGGTTTAAATATACTGTTGGCGAGGGCTCCCATCACTCCAAAATAGATCATACTTCTTACGGGGCTTGAAGTGATAAGACAGGTGCCGTCGCAACCGTAAAATTTCCAATAGAAGAAACCGCCAACAGCACCCAGCACTAATCCCGGTAAAACCCAGCTTGCTTTTTTAAAGAGATTTTTCATGTTTGTTTACTTGCTTTATTTGTTGTTTGCTTTGCTTAACAGCACAGGCACTGCCCATGCATCCGGTATTCATAACAGCCTGGATCACCAGCACTGCACCTATTATCCAAAGAAAAGGAGTGGGTGAATAAACTCCCTGTACAATTGCTGCGATACCTATGCCAAGGCGAAGGAGACGCATACCATTCCATTGTTTCAGCCATTGGATAATCATGATGCCATTTTGTTTTGCAAGCTCATCCACGATCCGCCGTTATATGCTTCAACGCCTGCCTGTTTAAGAATAGATGTGGCAGACCCACTACGCATTCCACTGGCGCAACAGGTGATAACAGGTTTCCCTTTTTTCTTAATGTCATTGATCTTTAAGCGGATACTGTCAAGCGGAATGTTAATGGAACCTTTGAGATGGCCGCTATTAAATTCACCTGCAGTACGCACATCAATAATAACAGCGCCTTGTTGTTGCAATGCTTTAAAATCAGTGCCGGAACCAAATAATTTTTTAATGAAATTGAACATGTTAATTGAGATTTTTCAGGGTTAGTAAATCATACAGGCCACCGGCATTGTGTACATTTTCAAGTCCAAGTTGTTTTAAGAGAAGATAAGCATTCATACTTCTTGCACCTGAGCGGCAATACAATACCACGGGGCTGTTAAATGCTTTTAAGTCGTTTGCTTTCGCTGCAATTTCAGTCAACGGAATATTAGTGGCGCCGGGAAAATGTCCATCGGCAAACTCTTCTTTTGAACGAACATCCACAAACTTTGTTTGTGGGTTCTGAACGATTTCTTTTAGATTCATATCAAATGGTTTTTCATTTATTGTTTAATTGTTCCTTTCCAGGCAGTAATACCGCCTTCCATATTCCAGATATGGCGAAATCCCTGTTGCTCCATGATTGTTGCTGCCTTGGCACTGCGTCGTCCGCTTTTGCAGTAAACCAGGTAGGTTTTTCTTTTTTTAAGTTTAGTGATCTGTTGCACAAACGCAACTGAATCCATAACATCAATATGAACAGCATTGGGCAAATGTCCTTCGTTAAATTCCTGTGTGGTGCGCACATCCAGCACCACTACTTTTTTCTTCTTCAGTTTTTGTTCAGCAAATGCAGGCGATACATTTTTTGTTTGTGCCAAAGCTGAGAGTACTGCAAAGAACCCGGCTGCGAGGAAAAAGATTCTGTTTTTCATGTGTTCATTTTTGATTTATTATATGTCACATTGTGCATCCGTAAAATATCATCGCAGTTGGTTAGGTTAGCCCGTTAATTTTTATGGATATTTCATGGTAATCTTTGAAATGAAAGGAGATTGTTACAAAGCCTCCTTTCATTCTTTAAAAATTATTGATTATAAAAGTGTAGTTGGACAAACATAATCGGTTAAGTTAAACCTGCCACTTTCTTTGATTGCTTTAAAACCACCACGCACATCAACCAGGTTATCATAGCCACGTGCACGAAGAATGGAAACAAAGATCATGGAACGGTAACCACCTGCACAATGCACATAGTAGGTTTTGTTTTTATCAACCTTTAACATGCTGTCGTTAATAAAATCTAACGGCGTATTATCTACATTAAAGAGATGTTCACTCTGGTACTCGCTTTCTTTACGCACATCAAGAATATTTGCATTGTTATCTTTTGTAACGATTTCAGCCAGCTCCTCTGCAGATATGCGTTTGATCTGATCAATTTCTTTACCGGCTTCTTTCCATGCATTGAACCCGCCTTTCAAATAACCCAGTGAATAATCGTAACCCACACGGGCCAAACGGGTAACCACTTCTTCTTCACGTCCTTCATCAGTTACCAGTAAGATTTCCTGTTTTACATCGGGAATCATACTGCCAACCCAGGGAGCAAAACTTCCATCAATACCAATATTGATAGAGTTCGGTACAAATCCTTTTGCAAAAACTTCTCCATCCCTGGTATCAAGAATCAAAGCACCTGTTTCGTTTGCTGCTGTTTCAAATGCATCAGGACTGAGGGCTTGTGTACCACGCTTCAATACTTCTTCAATACTATCATAGCCATGAATATTCATCATTACATTCAATGGGAAATATTGTGGAGGTGCCACTAAACCTGTGGTTACTTCTTTAATAAATTCTTCTTTGGTCATGTTGGCACGCAATGCATAATTGGTAGCTTTTTGATGACCCAATGTATCAGAAGTTTCTTTACTCATGTTCTTACCACATGCACTGCCAGCACCATGCGCAGGATATACAATCAGTTCATCTGCCAATGGCATAATCTTGTTACGAAGTGAATCATACAAATAACCTGCAAGCATATCCTGTGTAAGATCTGCTACAATTTTTTGTGCAAGATCAGGACGACCAACATCACCAATGAACAACGTATCACCGGTGAAGATGGCAATATCTTTTCCATGTTCATCTTCCAACAAATAGCAGGTACTTTCCATTGTATGCCCGGGTGTGTGCAATACTTTGAATGTTACCTTGCCTACTTTCAACTCTTCACCATCCTTTGCAGAATAGAATTCGAAATCGGGTTTTGCATTTGGACCGTACACAATCTTTGCACCTGAATCTTTTGCGAGGTCAATATGGCCGCTCACAAAATCAGCATGGAAGTGCGTTTCAAATACATACTTGATCTTGGCATTGTTGCGTTTCGCTTTTTCCAGGTAAGGCTTTACTTCACGCAAAGGATCAATCACTACTGCCTCGCCCTCACTTTCAATGTAATAAGCACCTTGTGCTAAGCAACCGGTATAGATCTGTTCAATTTTCATGTGTATATTTTTTATTTATTTGTTTTGCCACATGTTATTCGCCATAAAATTTTCATCACCTCTTGGTATGATTGCTAAAAATTTTTGTGGCTCATTTCATATGCTTTTTTATTTTTTAATAGTTGAATCAATTAAGCAAAGTTGAGTTATCAAGAGACGGTGAACTATGACTTTAGTCACACAACCTCACCCCTGCCTTTGCCGGCAGGCAGGCTCGTTCTCTCTCCTCCTCCAGAGAGGGAGGTCAAGCTGTTCAATAAATAGGTTCAAATAGCCGACACTTTAACAACATCACAAGAATTGGCTTTAGTAAGTTTATTAATGAATAAACAATTCTTTCACAATAATGTAAATACCCATCACCAATACAAACCAGCCAAAACCTCTCTTCAGTTTATCACTGGATATTTTTTTACTGAGTGCACTGCCTGCAAAAATGCCTGCAATGGCCAATACGGTTACAATGATGAGTAATTTCCAATCAATGATCTGGTGTCCGATGTCACCAAGGAAACCGATCAATGATTTGGCTGCTATAATCAATAGTGAAGTGCCAACAGCATGTTTCATTGGCAATTTGCTGAGCAATACCAATGCAGGAATAATCAGGAAGCCGCCACCGGCGCCAACCAATCCTGTTAAAACACCTACGACTGCTCCTTCTACCAGGATCAATGGATAATTGAATTTCTGTTCGCCACTGTTACCGTTTTCATCTTCGTTCTTTCCTTTAATCATTGAGTACGATGCAAACACCATCAGAACCGCAAACAGCAGCATCATTAAAACAGGTTTGGTTACAGTGAAGCCTGCAAGGGTAAACACATCATCAGGAATGGCCGGTACAATAAATTTTCGTGTGGCAAAAACGGCTGCAATGGCAGGTGCGCCAAAGATCAAGGCTGTTTTAATATTTACCAGTCCGTGTTTGTATTTCGGGAAAACACCTACCAGTGAAGTGGCGCCCACAATAAACAATGAATATGCGGTTGCTAATACAGGATTAACGCCAAACAGGTATACCAAAACAGGTACTGTTAAAATAGAACCACCTCCGCCAATGAGTCCTAACGAAATGCCAATTACAACAGAAGCGATGTAGCCGATTATTTCCATGCTGCAAATGTGAGTGCAATTTCAGCAGCAGAAGGTGATACAGATCACACAAGCAGAAGTTTATAAATTTTTCAACTCAATGGCGTTGCGTTGCAAACCAACCAACCCTTTCTGCTCCATTTTTTTGAGTAGTCTTGATATTACTTCTCTCGATGTATTTAACTCCTGTGCAATTTCCTGGTGGCTGATGTTGAGCAGGGTTGTTTGCTGAGCTTCTTTTGCACGCTTCAGGTAAAACTCCAAACGTTCATCCATACTTCTGAATGCAACATTATCTAACGTAATAAGTAATTCATCAAAACGGGTACGGTAGGTTTCAATTACAAACTGGTACCAGCTTTTGAATTTGCTCATCCATTCGCTCATGGTATCAACAGGCACCATCATCACTTCTGTTTCAACAACCGTTTTCGCCATAATGGGGCTTGCTTCATGCTTGGCTGCACAAACAAGCGATAAAGCACAGGCTTCGCCCGGTTTTAAATAATACATGAGAAATTCATTGCCATCATCATCTTCCCGATAGATCTTGATGAGGCCATTCAATACCAACATTGTACTGCGGATGAACTGACCCTTACGCATAAGTATTTCATTTGCAGGGAACGTTCTGAATTCACCCTGCTCTTCAATTTCCTCTACTAACTTATCCTCAAATAAAGGATAAGTTTTGCGGAGAAGATCGTCGTGTACCTGTTGCGTAGCCATATACAAATGTTGAATTTTATTTTTATAAAACCTCCGGGGTTTCTAAAAACCCCGCGAGGTTTCTATCTTTGAAGCCATGTCGTTACTCTCGTTTTACCAGGAAGAACTGCTTGAAGCCGGCTGCGATGAGGCGGGGCGTGGTTGCTACGCCGGGCCTGTTTTTGCAGCTGCGGTGATTTTGCCGAAAGAATTTCATCATCCGTTGCTTAACGACAGTAAACAGGTGAACGAAGCAAACAGAACTACTTTGCGGTTGATCATTGAAGAACAGGCAACGGCTTATGCGGTGGCAAAAGTGGAAGCGGAAGAGATCGACCAGATCAATATTCTGAAAGCATCGTTCAAAGCCATGCACCTTGCATTGGATCAACTCAAACAAAAACCACAATTGCTTTTGATCGATGGCAATCGTTTCATTAAGTACAAACGCATTGCACACAAAACATTTGTAAAAGGTGATGGACGATTTGCATCTATTGCTGCGGCCAGTATTTTAGCCAAGACCTATCGTGATGAATATATGCTCAACCTGCATCAACAGTTTCCACACTACAACTGGCAAAAGAACAAAGGCTATGGAACAGAAGAACATCGAAAGGCGATTGAAGTGCATGGGTTATGTGAGCACCACCGCAAGTCATTTAATATTGATCCGTTGAAAATGCAGGAGTTGTTTTGAAATCTCACCCTCCCTCTCCATCCTTCGACATCGCTCAGGACATCGGGAGCGGCCCTGCTCTGCTTTTTTTCTTCCACATCATCTGGAACCTGTTGCCGGGCAATAAACAGGTACGCATCTTTATTTCAATCTATTAACGGGTAACGGTTACTACAGAGAGGTTCAACTTATTTACCTGTCAACTTTTCAACTCCATTACTTTTTCATTCCACATTTTTCATTTCCATATTTAACCAACCCATTCACCCAAACCTTCTCTCAACACTACCGGCTCATCTTCTGTGCAGTCAACAATGGTAGAAGGAACCATACCGCCAATACCGCCATCAACAACAAGATCAACCAGCTTTTTAAAATTATCATGCATGTATTCAGGATCGGTGTATTCTTCCACCATCTCCCCCGGTAATGATGCACTGAGAATTGGATGGCCCAACTCACGGATAATGGTACGTGCAATTTCATTATCGGGCACACGTAAACCAATGGTATCTTTTTTACTCTTCAGAATCTTTGGTACTTCACGGCTGGCAGGTAAAATAAATGTGTAGGGGCCAGGCAGGTATTGCTTCAGCATGCGATATACCGGGGTTGAAATTTGTTTGGTATATGTACTTAGATCGCTCAGATCATTACAGATAAATGAAAGTTGTGCTTTTTGCGGATCAACATTTTTAATCCGGCAAATGCGTTCGATGGCTTTGTGCTGGAAAATATCGCAACCCAAACCATAGATCGTATCGGTTGGATAGATGATGACGCCCCCGCTTTGCAGACAGTCAACAATGGTTTTGATCTGCCGTGGCTGAGGGTTTTCCGGATGTACATGCAGTAACATAGTTAAAAGTACGATTGAATTGAGCCAATTTTATCAATCGGCCGGCCATTTATCTGCAATTGTTCGTTTATATTTGATTGTAGCATTATTAGCCCTGATTGTTTATGCAACTGAAACCCGTTGATACATTTGATACCATCAGCCCAGAGCAGTTTCGTCGTGAATACTATCTGCCGGGCAAACCAGTGATCATTAAATCACTGGCAAAAACATGGCCAGCTTACAGCAAATGGAACTGGGATTTTCTGAAGCAAACCGCAGGGCATCATCAAGTAGGTATTTATAATAATATCAAAAGTGATGCGTACACGCCAATCAATACAGCTGATGATTACAAGACCTTTGGCGAATACGTGGATATGATCTCCCATGGCCCGGCAGGCTGGCGCATTTTCCTGTTTAATATTTTCGACCATTCACCCGAGCTTACCAAAGATTTTACATGGCCTGAGGAATATATGACGGGTTTTGTAAAAAAATATCCGATGTTATTTGTGGGTGGGGCAACATCCATCACTCATATGCATTTTGATATTGATTTGTCGCATATTCTGCATACACAGTTTGTGGGTCGCAAGCGGGTGCTGCTGTTCCCCTATGAAGAGCAATACAAATTATACCGTAAGCCGTTTGAAGTATTGAGCCTGGCCGATTTCAGTAATTATCATCTGAAAAACGGTAAACCTGATTACGATCAGTTCCCGGCTATTAAGCAGGCAATTGGTTATGAAGTGATACTGGAGCATGGCGATACGCTGTTTATGCCTGCCGGTTACTTTCACCATATGGAATATCTTGATAGTGGCTTTGCGATGAGCCTGCGGGCAATGCAGGAAGGGATTACTCCAAAATTGCACGGTGTCTGGAACCTGTTTGGTATGCGTGGTATTGACACGTTGTTGAAGAAAACAGCTCCGCAATGGTGGTATTCGTTCAAAAAACGAAAAGCATTTGAAGCCGCTGAAAAAGAATTGATTTAGACTGAAAGAAGGGTTCGTTTTTCTTGCATATTCCAAAAGACTGATCTATATTTATCTCGTCACATCTGGTCCACGTCCAACCCAATTCCAATTTCCCTTACAAAGCTCCTGGTATTCCATAATATCCCGCTGATGAACAGTTAGTTCCTCCCTACAATTAATTTATTATACGTTTTGCTATAATAGCAACTTGCAGTTGTTGTAACTCTTTCTGAACATAAAAGATCTATTTTTTTGTGGTTTCAGAGGTAAGCAAAAGGGCCCACGATTTCTATCGGGGCCCAACTTGTTTAGATGTTGAATCCTGATGGAGTGTTTAAATATTTGACGTTCTTTTTTTTAACCTTGTGAACTTACCTGATACTATTCCGATTTCGGGTTGATTTTCGCTTTTTTTCATTTAAATATTATAATTTTAATGTGTCGTATATGCTTTATAAATAGCCTTACGTATTTTTAAGGATGATTAAAAACTGGAAAAGCCTTTTTGTAAAACAAGAAGAACAAACACCCGGAACCAATAGCGTTGACTCTCCCTCATTTCCCATTTCCGATCAAACTTCATTAAGTGGCGCAGCTTCTTTAAAAGTAGAAGATGTTACAATTACCCCTGATGTAAAAGAAGTTATGGAGATATATGAAAAAGGACTTGATTCCATCAATATGCCAGGGTATGATTTTTTTGAATTTTACAGGGCCGTAAGTGTTGCAGGACACAATAACGAGCAGGCATATAATATGGCTTATCAAATGGCCAGAACTATGGATACAACTGTGTCGGTTCAAAAACTTGTTAATGATGCTGAATTTTATATCAGTAAAATAAATGAAGTTCATAGCCAGTATGTAACACAAGGGCAGCAAAAACTTAATCAGTTAAAAGAAAGGAAGTCAAGCGAAAAAAATGAACTAGGCAAAAGCCTGGATCAGGCAACCATGCGTGTAGCACAACTTAGAACAGAGCTGCAACAATTAGAAACAGAGATTAAAAGCAAAAGAGAATCGCTCGCTCAGATTGATAGTAAGTACTTACCGCAGGAGCAGGTAATAAGGGATAAAATGGATGCTAACGATATTGCACGTAATAATAGCACCTCTAAGCTGACATTGGTGAGAGATCACATCCAGAAATTCATTAAAAATATATAATCCAAACACATATGGCTAGCGAATCAAACAAGGTGCTTGAGTTACCTATTCTTAAGCATTTTGAGAAAAATGAAATTACCCTTAATCCACAAAACTGGCGAAAAGGAGAAAAAGGAATTGCAACAGTTGTAGGTATTGTACTGCTGGGTACAATAGCATGGGGGTTGTATGGCTATATATTGCCTATTGTTTTTACCTGGGTTGGTCAGGCATTAGGAGCAATTGCAGTTGCAGTGTTGGTAATAGCTTTCTTTATAATGCTACCTGTAATCACTAAAGCATTAAAACGTCTGGCGAGAACATTGCAAAAGCTTTTGATCAAGTATGATCCTTTTGCTGAACTGGAAGAGCAGAAAGAAAAAATGCTGCAAAACAGGGCACAGTTTAAACAAGCGAAAGCAAAGATCAAAGCAATCAAAAGCAATATGGAATCCGAATCCATAAAAGCCGAAAAAGAAAGTAAAGATTATCAGGATAAAGTGTTAGTACTTCAGCAGAGAGCCGAAGCAACTAAGAATAAAATGCTTGAAATGGAGAGCAAGCTTGGTGGGGCAGCAGCAAAGG
The DNA here is from genome assembly GCA_036675885.1 of Lacibacter sp. Classification (GTDB taxonomy): domain Bacteria; phylum Bacteroidota; class Bacteroidia; order Chitinophagales; family Chitinophagaceae; genus Lacibacter. Next base: position 12,064 of record JAKFDY010000134.1, read on the forward strand.
AATCTGACGAATATGTAGAACTTCAAACAGGGATTATGAAAACCCTAAGTGAGGCTCAGCGTGTTAGTCATATGTTGAACCAAAGCACAAGTCTTGTTCGGAAATACGGCAGTAGGGCGCACGTGATTGGTAAGCTAGATCGTAAACTGAATATGGTGGACACTGCGATGGAAATAAAAATTGCAGATTTTGATGTAAGTATTGACATGTTGAAAAAGGAGTATGCTTTTGCCGAGGCAGCGAAACAGGCAACACAGGAAGCGAAGTCGGCAATGATGTTTACAAAAGGATGGGAGCTTGAATACGCACTCGATGTGGTAACAAATACAGTAGCGATGGATTTAGCTATCACAAAGGAAAACCTTCTCGATCTGGATTCACTTACAAGCCAATACTCAATGGATAGTGATGAGCTTTATTCAAAATTGGATAAACTGGCTGATCAGATCAAAACAGATAAATATGTTGTGCCTGAATCAAAGAACTACAGCAACCCCAATTATAAACTTACAGGAGAAGATAAAATTGAGAGCAAAGGATTTGGTGACATTTTCAATTAACACTTACACTTTAATAATTACTACATATGAAATGGTCTAAACTTACTTTTTTATCCAAAGCACTTATAACTATTCTTGTAGCTGGAGGTCTTGGGACAGCTGTATATTTTTTATCTCCCGGGTTAAGAACGGAAGAGTCAAAAAAATTAGAAGGACTTGAAGTAACAGATAAAGATGTAAACAATGTTACAACATCTGAGGAATTGCCTTTACCAACTGAGGAAGCTTCAAGCGATGTATCGAATAAACCCGTTGTGAAAATTGCTGGATACGCCTGGAATGCACAATCGGGAATTATTGTGGCTAATGGCGGTCCTAAAACTACGAAGGGTTCGATGATGGAAAAAAACGGTGTAAATCTTGAAATAATACGCCAGGATTGGCTAACTGAATTACGTAACCTGCAAATGAAATTCATTGATGAATTTGACAAAGGAAATGATTTTCCAAAAGAAGGGGTCGCAGGTATAATGATCATGGGCGACGGTGTTCCTTTTTACATCAGCTCTGCACAACAGGCGTTGGATGATAAATATGGTAAAGGAAAGTATATTCTGCAGGCAGTTGGTCCTGTTGGGTTGAGTTATGGTGAGGATAAATTGATAGGCCCGCCAAGCTGGAAAATGAATCCACAATCAATGAAAGGATCTTTGGTATCAGCTGTAATTGGTGATGGTGATTGGGTTACTGCAGTTAACTATGCGTTTGCGAATGGTCTTAAAGTAAATCCTGATCCTGCAACATATGATGCAGATGCAGTTAACTTCCTTGCATCAGCCAACGATGATTATATTGAATCTGCAAAGGAACTCATCAAATCACAAAAAGAAGGATGGACAATTCCTTTAAAGGAAGTAAAAAACGGGAAGCTTACCGGTAAAACTATTAATAAAAAAGTAGATGGTTGTGCTACATGGACACCGGGCGATAAGATGGTGTTTGACGCACTGGCTGGATTTACTGATGTAGTGTCTACTAAAGAATTTAATAACCAAATGGCAACAACTGTCATTTTCGTAAAACAGTGGGCAGAAAAAAATAACGATATAGTTGTAAATATTCTTAAGTCGTCATTCATAGCCAGCAACCAGATGAAACAGTATGATGCCTGGAGGAAAAGAGCGTCAGAGTCAACCCATAAAACATTTGGGATGGAAACACCAGCGTATTGGTATGACATGTTTAAAGGACAAAAAGGAGAAAAAAATGGTGTTTCTTATAATATGGGCGGTTCAAGGGTATTTAACCTTGCCGATGCAAATCAGTACTACGGTGTAACAGATGGTACAAACCGTTACAAAGCTGTATACGACCAGGTTTCCAAGTATCTGAAAGAATTAAATCCGGCAGGATTTAATCAGAATGTTAAAAGGATTGTTCCTTATGAAGAAGCTGTAAATCTTTCATTCCTGAAACAAATTGAAAATATTGATGCGGGCAAAGCCTATACTGCAGACTATACCAAAAAAGCATCCAATGTTGTAGCATCGGGAGAGTGGAGAATTAATTTCGAATCAGGAAGAGCTACACTTCGCCCAGAAGGTAAAGATGTACTCGAGCAAATTTATAATCTACTGATACAAGCTGAAGATTCAAAACTTGAATTAGTTGGTCACACAGATAATACAGGTACTTCAGATGGCAACTACTCACTTTCAATGGCGAGAGCAGAAGCTGTGAAAAGCTATTTAATACAAAAAGGGATTCCTGCCAATCGCTTCCAGAAAATTGACGGTAAAGGCCAGGATGAACCTGTTGCAGACAACAGCAGTAATTCCGGTAAAGCACAAAACCGTCGAGTTGTTGTTACAATTCTCAAATAAATAATTATGATCAAAAAATGGTTTAAGCCATTTGAGAGCATTGCAAGATCACAGCAACTGATAATTATCAGTTGCTGGATTTTTCTTGTAGTTGGTTATTGGGTCGTTTCATCTTTAGGAGAAAAACATTTATTTCCTACACCAACACAAGTATGGAGTGGCTTTCAATCTCTGTATCAGGAGGGATTGGTTGTACACATTGTTACCTCATTAGTACTTTGTTTGAAGGCAACAGTTATCTCGTTGATCGTTTCCGCTGTTATTGTTTATTTATCTCCTTTGCCTTTTTTGAAACCACTTGCTGTTTTTTTAAGCAGGTTGCGTTACCTGCCGTTAACAGGTATTACATTTTATCTGGCTATTCTGGTAAGTGATGCAAGAGCAATGCAGGTAAGCGTGCTGGTGGTATTTATGAGTTTGTATTTTATAACATCGTTATTATCTGTTTTAAAAGATATACCAAAGGAAGAAATCGACCATGCCCGATCCTTAAAATGCAGTCGCTGGGAGGTTTTGTGGGAAGTCGTGGTTAAGGGAAGATTGGATTATGTAATTGATGTATTAAGACAAAACTTATCTATCGTGTGGATGATGCTTGTGACCGTAGAATCAATACTTGTTGCTGCTGGTGGTCTTGGTGTATTGATAAAAAACAGCGATAAGTTCATGAATCATGGAAGAATTGTTGCTTTGCAAATTGTAATTCTCCTGGTTGGTTTATCTCTCGATTGGATTTTAAATACCACAAGAAAATCTTTGTTTAAATATTCCAGATTCTAAGCATGTCAAACACTTACGAACAAAAAGATACTATTCTTCATGTAGAGGATTTACAGGTTGTTTATGACGATAAAATCATTATTTCCGGTATTAATTTTAATGAACGTAATATAGTAAGACCCGGAAAAAATCAAGGACAGATCATTGCATTTGTTGGACGCTCAGGCAGGGGTAAGTCTACCTTGTTTCGTTCTTTAACGGGGATGGAAATGCCAACAAAAGGTCGTGTGCTAATTCCGGATTATTCAAAACCCATCCATGATGGGCAGCAGCCTGCTAAAGATGTATGTGAAGGCGATGTAGGTTTTGTAGATCAGAAGTACACGCTGTTTCGTCATAAGACCGTGTACCAGGCATTGGAATTTGCTTTACGAAAATCTACATCTTCAAAACAGGAAAAGAAGGAGAAGATTGTTGAATATCTCAACCATTGGGGTCTGGAGAAGGTTAAAGATCAATTTCCTGTTCAGTTATCCGGTGGGCAAAGACAACGTACTGCAATCCTGGAGCAATTGCTTAGCTCAGGATTTTATATGGTTTTGGATGAACCTTTCTCAGGCTTGGACGTAGGGAATATTGAGAGTGTGAAAAAAGCATTTCAACTGATCAATGAAAGTCATGAGTTGAATACAACCATTTTCAGTACGCATGATATTGAATTGGCAGTGGAATTAGCTGATTCCATTTATGTAATCGGCTATCCAAAAGATAATAATAACAATTTAGTCCCTGTAGGAACGGTTTTAAAACATTTCGATTTAAAACAGAGAGGTCTCGCCTGGAATGATCAATTTCATAACGGGCATTTAGAGCTGGTAAAAGAAATTAAAGAAGTACTACTAAATTCATAGTCCTTTATTGTTGAACACCTGTTCAGAGCTTTATCTCCACCACTTTATTTTCCTTCCTGCTTTGCTCGGCTGCAAAACCCATTAAGTGACTTTCAATTGATGCATCAATTGTTGATGTAAGTAAAGAAGCATCGTTTTTCGATATGGCTTCGATCCAGTTGGAAACAAGGCGCCAGTCGCCGCCGCCATGCATGTCAGTTGCATTTTTCCATTCTGTTTTTTTACCGGTCAGGAAATCGGTATGTACCATTGTTGTCATATCGCCCACAATATCACCAAGACTACCCATCACTCTTGTTCTCCGACCTTCGTATGAAGTAAAAGCTTCCATGCTAAAGCTGCAGGTAACAGCATCTTCAAATAAAATGTTGGTGGTATAGTGATCGGGCTGATCGTTCTCCATCCTATAGACACAACGACCATAATTGGTTGTTTTTAATTTCTCCATAATGTGATCGGCGTGCTTTTCTTTTTCCTCAGGCATATCAAACACATAAGTTCGTTTCCTTTCACGATAATAAATTTTCAATGCAGAGTATGGACAGGTTGCTTCCACTTTACAACCATCAGTGCAACGGGCCGTACTTCCTTCGGGTGCGTTTGCTTTTTTAAACCAGCTTACATCGCCCAGCGCATGAATACTCTTGCTTTGTTTGCCGAGCATCCAACGAAGAATATCAAGATCATGACAACTCTTTGCAAGAATGATTGGCGTTGTTTCTTTACTGTTATGCCAGTTGCCACGCACATAAGAATGACTCATGTGTGTATGTTCAATTGGTTCGATATGTTGTATGCTTACCACTTTCCCCAACACACCACTCTGCATGATCTTGCGCAACTCTTCAAAGTATGGAGCATAACGCAGCACATGACAAACAGCAACGATCTTTCCTGTTTTCTTTGTCATTGCTAATATATCACGACATTCTTTTTCACTTGGTGAAATTGGCTTTTCCAGCAACACATGATAACCCATTTCCAATGCCTTCATGCATGGCCCGTAATGCAGGTTATCCGGTGTGGTGATAAGAATGGCGTCTGCAAACTTTGGACGTTTAAATACATCTTCCCATGTTTTAAATCGATTTTCATCTTTGATATTATGCTTCTTTGCATATCGTTCATTACGGATAGCAACAGGCTCGGCAACACCAACAACATCAAGCTGGGCGGGATATTGAACAGCATAGTTGCCATAAACATTTCCTCTTGAACCGGCACCACAGGTAATAACAGTAATAGGTTTATCCGGCATAAAGTTGCTGCTGAATTCCGGAAGATAAATCCGTTCACCTTTATCATTTGTTGCCCACGATGAAAGGGGTAACATTGAACTGCCAATGGAAATACCTAATGCTTTTAATGCATCTCTGCGTGATAATGAAGACATATGTTCTGGTTTAAAGTGATCAATTAGTTTGAAGCGGCATTTTTAAAACAGCCGTCATGAATTTCGTTACTTCTATTTCCACACCTTGATAATCGTTTGATTTAATATAACCACCAATCACATGGTCGCCTGTGTTGGGCATGGCCACTTTTCTTTTTTGCTCAGATACTGTGCCAAGTTCATCAAACATTTTCAGCATAGCACTTACTTTCACCACACTATCCTGGTGCACATCATCTTTATAATAATACAACATGAGTGTTGGTTGTTTCACTTTGCTGAATGTTTCTGGAACCATCGCTGTCTCCAAGTATTCCTGCAGATTTACAACAGCTTCCAGCCGATATTTTGAATTCCAGTGTGCTTTGTAAATATCCCGTTGATCTTTGGTGACATGGTAATCAGATTTCTTTACCAGTCTTGCAATTTGTAAACCCCATGGATTGTTGGCAAGCCATGCATTCGGATCATTAATGGCAATATTGGGTGATAAAAGAATGATTGATGAAATCTCAGGAAAGTTTGCGGCAAGTTGCAATGCATTACTGCCACCCGTTGAAGTACCCATAATAATCACTTTATTGCCGAGTTGTTTGCCGATGGCATAAGCCTGCTTTACACTCTCCCAATAATTTTCTGCAGTAAGATTTAGCATGGCTTCGCTTGTATCAATACCATGCTCAGCTAAACGTGCTAAATATAAATTACACCCAAACTTTTTGGCGATAGCAGTATGCACAGGATCACCTTCTTCCTGCGAAGCAGAAAAACCATGCAGGTACACAATTGCATATTCTGTTTTTTGTTTGGCTGAATCGTTCTGCCAAACAATACGGGCTTCATTTTCCGGTTTGATCTTATGCACCGCTTCGTTTGCAGCAATATATTTTTCCAAGGCAACAGCTTCAGTTGGAACTGCAGGTAATGTAGTTGTATAAACAGGAGCAGATGGGTTGGGGCCGAATAAATAAATAATTGTAAGAACAAGAAGAATAATGAGAACCCATTTCAGCAATCGTTTCAGGAATTTCATGAGTCTTATTTGAGTTGATTCTTAAAATTACTGGATTCCTCCTTACCAAACGTTAACAGGGCAAACGATTGAGCAGCGATGTTACCAACGTTCCGCATCTTCGTCATCAATCTTGTTTGATCGATGCTCCGCTCTGGATTTGATCTTTTGCAATTGCCTGTCGATGATGAGCCGTGCAATCAATTGTGCAGCATTTTCACCGCCCTGTTGCTGCAGAAGTTGTTTCATTTTTGTTTCGTTTACATCAATGCGATAGAGGTAATAGATCAGTTTTTCAAAATCAGTATTGATGAGATGGTTGATATGATCGGTAAGCTGTTGTTCCAGTTCATCCATCGCTAACTTCTCAGAAAGTTCAAGCGACAGTTCTTTGTTGAGTAATGGGATAATATCCTTGTTAGGATCACTCATCTGACTTGTCTTTCTTTTTATTGTAAAATGTAAACAGCACCGTTAACACAACTGCTATGATGGCACTTTTAACCAATACCGAACTGATGGTGGTATCTGCTTTATTAGCCACCCATACCAAAAAGGCATAGTTAATCAACGTAACGATGATGAAGTTCACAATAAGCAGAATAAAAAACTGGATGAGCTTTACCGGGTTCATTTGAATTATTTTCTAAAGTTTGTTTTCCATTACACCTGTTCCAAATAATGCAAAATCATATTTCACGGGATCGTTCGTATCTAAGATACGTAGATTGGCTGTGAGTTCAAGTGCTGCTTCCCAATCGTCTTGCTTGCGGTAAAGCAGATTGAACTGTCGAGCTACTCTTGATACATGCACATCCAGCGGACAAATAAGATCAGCTGGTTGGATATTTTTCCAAAGGCCAAAATCAACTCCCTTGTTATCATCCCTCACCATCCAACGCAAATACATGTTCAAACGCTTGCAGGTAGATTTTTGCATGGGGGCAGAAACATGTTTTTCTGTTCGCTTCAGATGCTCGAATGAAAAGAAATAGTTTTTGAAATGATTTAATCCTTCTTCCACCGTCATTCCTTTTGTTGGGAAGAAAGCAGTTTCCAATGAGTCATATTTAGTATAGTGTTGCTGAAAAAATTCAATAAAGTAATAAAGATCATCAGCGGTAAATGTGCGGTGCTTAAAGCCACTTAGTTTTTTTAATGCACCAGAAGTATGGTTCACACAAAAGTGATGCGGCTGCATATTCATCAGCTGCATGAGTTCTCTTGCTTTGTTGATGATGGTGGTGCGGTTACCCCAGGCAAAGATGGCTGCAAAAAAACCGGCGATCTCAATATCCTGTTGCCGGGTAAACAGGTGAGGGATGCAGATGGGATCATCTTTAATGAACGAAGGTTGATTGTAGAAATCAACCTTCGCATTGAGAAACTTTTTTAGTTCTTGTTGTTTCATTACCCAATCGCTTTCGCTAAATCTTCAATCAAATCATCTGCATCTTCAATACCAACACTCAAACGAATCAGCGAATCATGCAAGCCATCTTTGATACGTTTTTCTCTTGGAATAGAAGCATGTGTCATACTTGCCGGATGATTGATGAGACTTTCAACACCACCTAAACTTTCAGCTAATGCAAATAAATGGGTGGATGATAATACCCGTCTTGCTTCTTCAATACTATCGTCTTTCAATTCAAAACTGATCATACCACCAAAGTCACGCATTTGTGCTTTTGCAATTGCATGCCCCGGATGATCAGTAAAGCCAGGCCAGTAAACTTTCGCCACTTTTGGATTTGCTTTTAACCAATGCGCAATTTTTGCACCGTTGGCGCAATGCGCTCTCATACGCACAGCCAATGTTTTTATACCACGTAACACCAGAAAACAATCCATTGGTCCGGGAACTGCGCCGGAACTTTTCTGAATGAAATATAATTTTTCACGCAGCGCTGCATCATTCATCACCAGACAACCTTGTATCACATCACTATGCCCGCCAAGATATTTTGTTGCCGAATGCATCACAAGATCAGCACCAAGATCTAAGGGGTTTTGTAAATAAGGAGAAGCAAACGTGTTATCAACACAAAGCAATGCACCCGCCTCTTTTGCAATCACTGACACAGCTTTGATGTCGGTAATATTCATCAATGGATTGGTGGGAGTTTCCAGCCAGATGAGTTTTGTATTGGCAGTGATCGCTGCTTTTACATTATCAGGATTGGTGGTATCAACATAAATAAACTTCAACCCGAATTTTTCAAACACTTTCATGAACAAACGATACGTGCCACCGTACATATCACTCGCTGCAATAACTTCATCACCGGGTGCAAGTAATTTGATCACTGCATCAGTTGCAGCCACACCACTGCCAAACACCAACCCAAACTTTCCGTTTTCAATTACCGCAACCGCTTCTTCTAATGCAAAACGGGTTGGGTTCTGGCTTCTTGCATATTCAAATCCTTTGTTTACACCCGGCGCTTCCTGCACATACGTACTGGTTTGATAAATGGGTGTCATAATAGCGCCGGTTGAAGGATCGGGATGCGAACCGGCATGGATCATTTTAGTATCAAGTTTCATATTGATAGTTTTAAATCGTCAGACGCCCTCGTCGGACGAATCGTTTTGTGATAAACCATCCGACGAGGGCGTCTGATGGTTTGCAAAGATGAGGAATTACAACAGATGCGCCGCACAGAAATAACGCCAGTCATCATTCTTAACAGCATGTGCTGATTGTGCATGAACAGGTTGCTGCAGAATTTCTTAAAAGGTTTTGTGAAAAATCAGGTGTTATAGAAGCTGCTCATCACTTTTTGAACGCGGAAGATGCCCTGGTTTTTTTGAAAGACAATGTTGTTGATCTTATTTTTTTAGATGTTGAAATGCCCGGCGCCACCGGTTTTGAATTGCTGGATCAACTGGTATACACACCACAGGTGATCCTTACCACTTCTAAAACCGAATATGCTTACGATGCCTTCCAGTACAACGTTACAGATTATCTTAAAAAGCCATTTACCTATCAGCGTTTCCTGGAAGCAGTACAAAAAGTAAGTAAAAAAACCGAGCAGCTAAACGGCAATTCCGAGCAGGACCATATGTTCATAAAAACAGACGGCAAACTTATCCGGCTGCACAATGATGATATACTCTTTATTGAAAGTATGGGTGATTATGTAAAGTTTATCACTCCAGCCAAAAAATACATTACTCATAACACCATCAAAAATTTAGAGACCAAGGTAAATCCCCAGGTGTTTATGAAAGTACACCGTTCCTATATCGTAAATTTTACCAAGATCAACGATATACAGGA
>JAKFDY010000135.1:0-7112 GCA_036675885.1 Lacibacter sp.
GATTTTACCTTAGGAAGCTTTGCACCGATTTTTTCTACCAATTGATTCTTATTAGGAATGTCATTCGTTCTGGTCACGATGACAACCATCAGCTCTCCAGTCTGTCTGCCGTAACGGGCCATGATGTGGCGTAAAACACCCTTGTGAGACTCCTCGTTATATGGCTGAATCCCAAGTTCACTGGCGATTTCTTTTACGGATGCAATATCAACTCCTGTTCGTTGCTTATATTCCTGCAAAAACCAGCGGATAGAAATATAATCTTCAGCAGTTTTACCCATGAAAGGTTGATCATAAAATGTTCCTGTTGCAGGTATGAGAGGGTGACTAATTTGCAGTAAAGCATTTTCCATAAAAGCTGATCCAAAACCTGTACCCAGTGTGAGAAACACAGTACGTTTACTTGCAAGTGCGTAACGACTATAAGCACCAAGTGCAAAACAATGCGCATCATTTGCAAACGCAAATGGCACATGATGCAATCCTGTACATGTTTTCAATGCCTGCGCAACATGTAATCCAAATGTTTTTTCAAACTTGCCACCCACACCCGTAATGGTGCTTATTCCATTTGGATAGTCAAACGGGCCAGGAAAAGCGAGTCCAACAGCTTCAATATCATAAGTATCAGTTGCAACTTCCTTAATGCAACTGCTGATCGCTTGAATAATAGAATCAGCAGTTCCCAAACTATTAATTTCTTTTCGGTGAAAGTGCAATAATTGTCGTTGCTCCTTCAAAAAATCAATCATACTTGCAGAAACATGGCTACCACCAACGTCAATCCCAATTCGCTTCATCACTTTTTATTTATACTGTACGCTTAATTTCTATACTATAAGTAAACGAGTCGCTACGGTAGTAGCAAAGATTATATTCAACAGGTTTTCTGCCTGCATCAAGCACCACTCGCTTTCGCTCCAATAGCGGCATGGTTTTCTCAATCTGCATCAGGCCTGCAAGTTTCTCAGTGGCTGCAACAGCTTTTATTTCTTCCTGTGAATAAACTGGTACAATGTGAAATTCCTCGTCAAGCATTTCATATAAAGGCCGTTTAAAATTTTCTTTACCTGTAAGGCCTACCCGTGGATGAAAAAAAGACTGTGAATAAAGCATGGGCTTTTTCCCTGTACTGCGAATGCGTTGCATACTTATAACCATTGTTCCCGGTTCAATGCCAAGATATTTGGCTACTTCTTTTGAAGCTTTAACACGAGCTACCTGATGATCAACATCGTTAAAAGAAATCCCCTGCATTTCCATTTCATAGGTAAAACTGAACCAGTTGCCAAGATCTGTCGTGATCTTCTTTTTTTTAACCGTGGTACCTGATCGTTTCTTTCGCTCCAGCAGACCATCTTTTACCATATTATTAAATGCCTGCCGTAGTGTATTACGTGCAATACCCCATCGCTTTGCCAGGTCGATTTCTTTTGGAAAAAAATCGCCCTCCTTAAAATGATTTTCTTTAATAAGCTTTCTTAACTGTTCCTCAGCCTGCTGGTGAAGCGGTATTTTGCTGTCATGATCAAGGAGGGGTATTTTGTTCATATGTTCAAACATAATAAAATTCCTGCAACATCCGAAAAAAACAGGCTTACAGTTTTCAACAGGCTGTCAATGCCTGTTGAAAACTGCTTTCTAACGTTTGCCATTATTTGAATTCCGGCTTTAACAGCTTGGTTAAAACCTTAAAAAATTGCTTTGGTTTGAGTTGGCTTTCTAAGGAAATTATTCAATCACAAACCATGTATAGTTATTGGCAGGAATGATTACTCTCAGTTCAACACAATAATCTCTGTTTAAGTTGTATGTTTTTAAAACGCCTTCTTTCTCCCTGATCTTTGCCAAGCTGCTTAAGCCAGTGTAATACAATGGAATTTTTACGGTTCGTGTAATTGCGCCATTGGTGGGGTTATGCAACATCATAAATCCTTTTTGTTTCAATTGTGGATTTACATGGAGTATCCCATCCCAATCTCTTCCATCAGCACGTCGCAAATGAATAATGTCACTGTTTAAAATATCCCTGTATTTCCTGTACCAGTTAATGACTGTTACAACCGTCTGCTTTGTTTTTTCGGTGTCATATAATCTTGGTCCTCTATAGCATGCCTGCACACCAGCACCGTAGTATTGCATCATCAACTGTTCATAATCATTCAAGTGATCACTTAATGGTTCAAGAACTGCTTCTGCACCTCCACCCTGGTAGCGTGTTAATGGCACAAAGCCCCAACCCATTGAAGGCGTTTTTTCCCAGGTACCATCATAGATATTCTGACGGTTTAAAATTTTCTGTTGTTCTCTGGATAATGAAAAATTTACCTCACGGTAACCAATGGCAATTTTATGTGTACCATCTAAAAAATACCAATCCGGCGCATTGATGTACACTCCTCTTTCATTCAGCCAGCGATATAATTCTTTCTGTATATCCATTTGTCTCCATTGCGAATCATCCAAACCTTTATGACCGGGATGCGTGGTTGATGCACAAACATCGCCTGGATAAGGGCCGTCATTTTCCCATATATCAAAACCGGTTTGTGTGAAGAAGTATTTTATTTTATCCCGATAAGCTAATCCCCATTTACTACCAAAGCAAGGTGCATTACCAAAAAAAGCTCCACCGGTTTTTCCTGTTACAGGATCAATCACATCATGTTCGTCACTAATTCTTCTTGAGCTGAAAAGTGAATAGCCACCAATTTGTATTCCTTTCTGATGTGCATACTGTGCAAGTGTTTTCCATTTTTGAATATTTGCTGCTGATGAATCTTCCATATTCATGTTGCTGCCAAAACTTAAGATCAATGCTTCATAGCCAGTTGCAGCACATTGATCAATTGCTGTTCTTACTTCATCATCATTACGACTGACCAAATGCATGAAGATGGGATTGGCTGTTGTCCATGGCGCAATCGTTCGATACATTTTTCGTATTGCAAGACCTCTTCGTTCACGGTCGTAACTATCCATGAGCAATTCATAAGATCTTACAGAAGTGAATAGTTCATTTTGCTTCAGTTCAATACCCGGTGCTTTATCAGGATATACTTCAAGGATGCAGGGTGTTTCATAATTATAATTTACCTGCGATGTATAGCTTCTGTCTGTTTTCCAATGTAATGTTTGATCGCTGATATCGTACCTCATTGCATTATTAAATGCATAATTCGTTTCAATATAAATTCCCTGTGGCTTTTTCATTACCTCGGGTTTGCCAATAACAGCGCTTTCTTCTTCCACCATACCCAGTATCTCATTCACTACCCTGTTTAATTTAATTCCAGTAATACCTTTATTTTCTACGGTCACCCATTTAGCGATGAGAGGGATACCATCATACAATTCATAGTTCACAAACACTGATATGTCTTTCAATGCCGGAAGCGATGATTCATATTGAAAAGAGATCATCTTGCCTGTTGGTTGTTTTTTGTTTGCGGCCCATTGCGCCATTTTACCCGATGCAGCTTTCTCTGCCCACTTAACAAAAGGAGATATGGGATGGATGCGATAAGCTTTGTAATGGAAGTCAGAATCATTTGTTGTGAAACGATTCACCCATTCGGGTAGCAAATAAGCTTTCTCTTTTTGACCATGTACGCCTCCTACGTTATAAATTACATCATTTATTACCAGCCGGGCTTCAGGACTAATAGCACGCAATAACTGTTGCCCGGTAATAAGATTACGGTAATCAACACAGGCAAGATTCGCCGAAAGGCTGAAGACTCTCTTTACCAAACCATTCTGAAGTATGATTTCTTTTCCATTCTGGCCAAGAATGATCTCTGCTTTTTGACTAATTGGTTTCAGCAGCCAATCGTTCGATTGTGCCTGTAAGACATTAACAATATACAATAGAAGAAGGGCAAATGCAAATCGTTTTTTCATTGACAAAGAGTTTTATAAAAAGCCGTTACAATTATATTGATTGATAGTAAAAGGTTTATTTGCTGACAAAGCCAGGGTCATTCTATCTTGCTCCCACTCTTATTCTTTTTGTAAAGATCAACTGACCATCTACAAATACTTTTAAATAATAACGTTGTGCCGGTCTGTACGACAAATCATAATTGAATACTGCCTGCTTCATGTTGAAATACTTATGTTCTTCCACTACTTCATTATCACCTCCATCGGCAATGATTTGCACTACGGGGTTTTGGGGTTTGTTGCTGAAGAAATCCAACGACACTTTTCCTCTCGTTTGTGTCGGAAAAGCAGCAAGCGAAGCTGTGGAAACAACAGGTGACCATTGTGTTTCATCTTCGGTTACCTGGAAATTATATTGCAGACTACTACCGAAATCCGATTCAAAATCTTTGATCATTTCACCATTTCCATTCAGCAGTTTACAATTACCCCAGCCATCACGTGTAGCAGCCCAAAATTCCAATCCATTTCCAGATGTATCAACCAACTCAAACTGGTAGCAACCAGGAGCAAGAGAAACGGTATCATTATACACACTATCTTTTTGCAAACTTCCTAATCTTCGTTCAAAAACAACCTGGCCTAAATTATTTCGTATTGCGTAGGCATTATCTTCCGATTTATTATTTGTTCGTAACCGGACAATCATTTTCTTTCCATGAAGTGGTACCGCCTCAAAACTGCTCACTTGTTTGTTATCGGCTACATACTCATCTTTTTTCCCATTTGGGTTTTGCAGTTCTACAACAAACTGGTTTATTCCAGTTTTACTCTGCACATTACCCGGTAATGTAATTTCCTGCAAATGGTTAAACTCTAATTTGCCCTTCCAGAGAAACTCCAGCATACCAAGACCTGCTGTGCCATATTTAATTACACAGGATTTAAGCGTTGCTGCTCCATTGTTTTTGATTGTTACAACGGGGTTCATACAAGTCGGGTTTATCCTGGAATAGACCTGTGTTAAAGAAGGCACGGCAATGTTTTCTAATGAAACATCGTTTTTAGCAGCAGGCGATTTGTATTCAATGATGTAAGCAAAAATGTTTTCATTCACATTCGCATCATTGGTGACATACTGCTGCATATTTATATCAAACACATTTTCCTTGCCTTGCAGAACAGAACGATTTAATATTTCCGGTTGATTTAAATAACCGGGGCACCAGTTAGCACGGTTGTATACCCATGTCCCTGCTTGTGGATACAATGGATTATCGCCACATTTTTTCCAGATATCCTGTTTGCTTATCAGCTGATTGTTCCACCAAATTTCCCTGTACTTACTGCAAAATTCACCACAACCTGCGTTATCCATCCCATGTCCTGTTTGTAATAAATACAAACGTGCCTGTGTTGTTTTTGCATTTGCAATAAAGCGATAAGGAACTAAAGCTTCTTCAATGTTCTTTGCAGTATTGCCATATTGATAATTATCGTTGTACACCTTGTGAATAGCAATGGGCTCGGCAGCAGGCCTGGCTTTTACTATTTCAAAATCAAGTAAAATTTTCCAGCCACGGTCTTTGTTTTCTTCGTACCCTGAATGGATATAAGAAATCTCCACACTATCTCTCAACAGCAAACTAAAATCGGTCACATCCACCTGCCATTGAAAACTCCATGTTTTGGAAAATGCTCCACCGTACGGTGTCAGCATATGTGCTATTGTGTAATCCAATGCAGCATTATTGTTTCCATCTTTCCCCTTCAGTACAATACGATCGGAATAATCCCAATCGGCACAACGCATAGAATCGGGGCAGGCGAATTTTACAAACAGTGTTATTTTACGAATTGGCTCCTTCGGTGAAGGGAACTCCACCCATTTCGTGTATTCTTTTACTCCTTTTGATGGATCAGTTACTACTGCCGGATGCAGGATTTTTACATGTGTTGTATCGTTTGCAAAGACATTAGAAGTTATGCATACAGAGAGCAACATCAAAAAACACAAGATACTACCGCAGTTGTGTGGAGCTTTTTTTTTCAAAAACATACATCAAATTGTTTACCTGAATTATACTTTATACTTCAGCCAGTTTTTTAATGAGAGTAATAATAATTTTTTATGCTACTCATATCCATTCTTAATTACCATTGTCTCTCCTTTCCTCATCATCACTTCAACAATATTGTTTTTCATTGTATACTTCTTTTGCGAATTGGTGAAAAGGAATGTCTTGAACGGTAGTTTTATCTTTAACAGCCCGCCTTGTTCAGCAAGCACTGTTATTTGCGATGGCACACCGTTTTCTTTTTTTGCAGAAACCAGGAAACCTCCTTCGGCACGCAATGTATTGAAGGAAACATTTTGCCAGCTGCGGGGCACCGCAGGAAACACTTCAATATAACCATTACGGCTTTGCAACAACAACTCATGTACTCCTTGTGCAAACGCAAAATTTCCTTCTAATGTAAACGGACGATAAGTGAAAGAGGAATACTGACCGTCTTTCTGATCGCCATTCAAATGAAAACTGTTTATTGAACAAAAGTTGGATGCAAATATCTGCAACTGTTTTACTGCACTATCTGCTTTGTAAGCCCGTGCATATAAGCTCGCCATCCAGCTAAACGAGTAACCACACCATGCCCTGGTACCTTTTTCTTCAATTCGTTTCAATGAATTTTCAATGATGATCTTATCATCTGGCTTATTTACATCTAGTAACGCCAACGGATAAATAGCCATGTATTGCGACATATGCCTGTGCGATTCGTTCAGGTTTTGACCCGGCGCAATTGTAAAACCGGTTTCGTTCACTTCATAATCGGGCAACTGTGTTAATATCGTTTGCCAATGCTTAGCTTCAGCTATTTTATTTGACGCTGTAGCAACTTCACTTGCAGCTGTAAACAAGAACTTCACCAACGACAAGTCAAAATTGCTCCAGTTAAAAAACCATGCAGATATTCTGTTGTCGTTATACTCAGGGCTTGAACTTAAAGGCAATTTCCGAACTCCATCTTTCAATCGTGTAATATTTTCAAGGTAGACCGCTACATCATGTATGTAAGGATATGCTCTTTCTTTTAAAAAATGCTGATCCATTGAATATTTCCATTGCCAATAGAAATGTTGGGCACACCATGCACTAACCGTTGGTGAAAGTGAATATTGTATCCAACCTCCCATCGGATCACCACCTAATGCAACAACACCC
>JAKFDY010000136.1:0-5859 GCA_036675885.1 Lacibacter sp.
GAGGAAGTTTATGAAGAAACTTATGACAAACTGATTCTTTCACCTGGTGCAGAACCTGTTCGTCCTCCATTGCCAGGCATTAACAGCGAAGGCATTTTCACATTACGAAACGTAAGCGACACAGATTATATCAAACGTTATGTGCAGCAAAAAAATGTAACCAAAGCAGTGATCATTGGCGCCGGTTTTATTGGATTGGAAATGGCAGAAAATTTTCATGAGCTTGGCCTGAATGTAACCGTTATTGAAATGATTAATCAGGTAATGGCTCCTGTTGATTACCCCATTGCTTCTTTTGTGCAGCAACATATCCGTTCAAAAAAAGTGCAACTTCGTTTGAACGATGCCGTTACCGGCTTTGCAAAAGTTGGAGAGAAAATAGAAGTGGCGTTGAATAATGGTGAAGTATTAGTGGCTGACGTTGTATTACTTTCTATTGGTGTTCGTCCTGATACCAGACTCGCTGCAATGGCCGGATTAAAACTCGGACCGGCAAAAGGTATCTGGGTAAACGAATTTCTACAAACATCCGATCCGGATATTTATGCAGTAGGTGATGCAATTGAATTTGAAAATCCCATCACCCATCAATCGATGATCACTTACCTCGCAGGGCCGGCCAATAAACAAGGGCGTATTTGTGCAGATAATGTGGTACTGGGAAATGTGCGCTCGTATAAAGGTTCTATCAATACAGCAATTGTAAAAGTATTTGATATGACGGTAGGTACTACAGGTACTGCATCAAAACATTTAACAGCAGCAGGTATTGAGCATATTGTTTCAACTACACATAACGGATCACATGCAGGTTATTATCCCGGCTCTAAACAAATGACCATACAGATTGCGTTTGCTCCTAAAGACGGACGTTTGCTGAGTGCACAGATTGCAGGATATGATGGTGTTGATAAACGCCTCGATGTATTTGCCTCCTGCATTAAACAAGGCAAAACCATTTACGATCTTATTGAGTTTGAACATGCTTATGCACCACCTTATTCATCAGCAAAAGATCCTGTGAACATGGCCGGTTTTGTGGCAGAGAATATTTTACTGGATCGTCTGCGTGTTTTTTACTGGAATGAGATTGAACATCTGAAACCAGGTGATCTGTTGATTGATGTTCGTCGTAAAGATGAATTTGATGCAGGTAATATTGCCGGAGCAATCAATATACCTGTTGATGAATTAAGAAACAGGTTAATTGAAATTCCAAAGAACAAGACAATTTATATCTATTGCGAAGCAGGCTTGCGTGGCTACCTGGCGCAACGCATACTCCGTCAAAACGGATACAACAAAGTGGCCAATCTTTCAGGAGGGTATTATTTGTGGAGAGCATGTGCCGGAGAGCAAAGTAAACTCATCAGTAAGCTGGAGGATTTTCTTATTCATCAATAATAATTGAGAACTGTTCCTCGCCTACCTTTGCCACCGTTATGACGCAAACTTCCACTTCAAATAAAGCCGTTACCAATTGGTTACTCTTCGGTGTGTTCATGTTAATCGTTCAGATCTTATTGGGCGGCATCACCCGTTTAACTGGAAGCGGTTTAAGTATTACGGAGTGGGAAGTAGTAACCGGTACCTTACCGCCGTTGAACGAAACAAAGTGGCTGGAAGAATTTGCAAAGTATAAAGTAACACCGCAATACAAATTACTTAATACTGATGTTACCCTCAGCGATTTTAAATTCATTTTCTTTTGGGAATGGTTTCATCGTTTATGGGCAAGAGTAATGGGGATGGTATTTGCTGTAGGTTTTATTTATTTTTTAGTGCGCAGGTATTTTAAACAGGAGATGATTAAACCGCTGCTCATTTTGTTTTTGCTGGGCGCATTGCAAGGTGCTGTTGGCTGGATAATGGTGGCAAGCGGTTTAGTGGGCGACGCTGTTTATGTAAAACCCACAAGACTGGCACTTCATTTTATTTTAGCAATTGGTTTGCTTTGTTACACGTTTTGGTTTGCACTGCAGTTACGTGTAAAGAAAGAACAGATTACACACAACCGGCCTATTCACAGTTTTACGTTGTGGTTATTGGTTTTGCTGGTTATACAGTTAATGTTTGGTGCATTAATGGCCGGGCATAAAGCAGCAACAGCTGCACCATCGTGGCCTATGATCAATACGGAGTGGATCCCTGCTGCGCTGTTTAAAGATTCACCGTGGCTCATCAACTTTATTGAGAATAAGATCACCATTCATTTTGTACATCGTGGCCTGGCATACTTGCTCACTGCGCTCATTATTGTTTGGTATTACAAAACTGCCAAAGTAAAAGGCTCCGATCTGTTTCAGGCAACACGCTTTCTTCCCTTGTTTCTTGTAATTGTGCAGGTAGTGTTAGGCATTGCATCGGTGCTTACATCACCACAAATTATTCCTAACCGCTGGGGCTTGTTTGAATGGATGGCGCAACTGCATCAACTGGTGGGCATGTTCTTACTGCTCAGCTTTATCTGGATACTTTATTTGGTGCGAAGAAAACAAATGGCATAACATTAAACGCCAAGCAGCGTTCTTACGTAAATTGTTTTCTTTTACGTAACTTCTGTCCCATGAAGAAATACCTGCTTGGCATATGGTATTCATTCCCTGTTCAATTGATCTTTCTGCACTTCCGGAAGTATCAGCTCATGTTGCTATTCTGGGTATTGCTGGCAAGTGCTGCCAGTGGCGGTTTTATGAGCGACTATGGGGCTAATTCACTTTTTCTTTCACCGGAATATTTGGGCGAAGTAAACTTTTTCAGTGCTTTTTTTGTTGGCGTTGCGTTTGGCGGTTTCGTTATGAGCTGGAACATTACCACGTTCATTCTGTTCAGCACATACTTTAAGTTTTTAGCCACTACTTCAAAACCATTTTTAAAATACTGCATCAACAATGCAGGTATACCGGTCATTTTTATTATCAATTATTTTATCCAGGTTGTTCGGTTTGGTAAATACAAAGAGCTGATGGGTAATGGCGAGATCATTCTCATCCTGTTCGGCTTTATTGCGGGGCTTGTTATCTTTCTTCTTTTTTCCATGTTGTATTTCTATGGCTCAGAAAAAGCTATCCTGCGGGATATGCAGCCTGTGCTGCGTGATCCGCAACAATTCAAACAACAATTCAAGCCACATCATAAAGCAGAAGACCATCAACAGGTTATTAAGGTGCATTATTTCTTAACCAGTTTCCTTACTTACCGCAAAACAAGAAACGTAACACATTACAGTCGATTGTTTTTGGATGTAATCTTTAAACGCCATCACTTTTCAGCAGTACTGGCAATTATTCTTGCATTTCTATTGCTGATGGTTTATGGTTTGTTTCTCGATCGGCCTGCGTTGCAGGTTCCGGCAGCAGCCAGCATCTTTGTATTCTTTGCCATCCTCATCGGTGCATCGGGTGCGTTGGCCCATTGGCTCGACACATGGAGTATTCCAGTAGCGATACTTCTTGTCTTTGTTTTTCATTTGTTATTCCGATACGAATACATTGATATCCGCAATAAAGCATTTGGTTTGAATTATGAAGACCGCAACAAACGACCAGCCTATTCACTTGCATCAATGGTAAAACTATGCTCAACTGAACAAATGCAGAAAGACAGTTTGAACATGATCAATATACTTGAAAACTGGAAACGAAAACAGGCAGAAGAAAAACCATTTTTTTATGTGATTAATGTGAGTGGCGGCGGCAACCGTTCTGCTACGTTTACAGTGAACATGCTTTGCAGGCTTGATAGTTTTCTGAATGGAAAACTGATGCATAAAACGGCGTTATTCTCCGGTGCATCAGGTGGCATGCTGGGATTAACTTATTACAGGGAGTTATACCGACAACAGCAAAAAGGAAAACCATTCTCATTTACAACTGAAACGGTCTCTGCAAACATTTCAAAAGACCTGCTTAATCCCATTTTTTCCGCCTATGTTACAAGAGATCTTGTTACACCTGCACAAAAGTTTTCGGTTGGGCCTTACCGTTTTGTAAAAGACAGAGGTTATGCATTTGAGCAACAGTTTAACTATAACACGGGAAATATCCTGACAGATCGATTAACTGATTACCGGGTGGATGAGTTTGAAGCTAAAATTCCATTGGGTATTTTTAGCTCAACCGTTTCGCAGGATGGACGAAAGCTGATGATCTGCAGTCAACCGATCAGTTTTTTAATGCGGCCAAAGTTCGACAGTACAAAAGGCATCACTGCTGAACCTGATGCTATTGATTATACAGCTTTCTTTAAAGATCTCGATCCTTATAATCTTCGCATGCTTACAGCGCTTCGGATGAATGCAACATTCCCTTATGTGTTGCCCAATGTGTGGTTGCCCACCAAACCAATTGTGGATGCAATGGATGCCGGCCTGCGTGATAACTTCGGGCAGGAAATTACTTTGCGCTTTCTGCATGTGTTTGTAGATTGGATCAAAAAAAATACATCCGGTGTAATTTTTATTCAAATACGTGATCGTAAAAAAGGTGAATGGCATGATGATTTGCGTGAACCTGGCGTGGGTGATATTCTATATAAACCTGTTACCACACTGCAGAATAATTTTTATAAAGTGCAGGATTACATGCAGGAAAGTATGCTCAGTTATTCAAAAGAAACAGTGCCGATTAACCGGTTCATGTTTATGTATCAACCTTCTGCCAATAAAAAGGGAGCTGCACTCAGCCTGCATTTAACAGAGAGGGAGAAACAGGATATTTCAAGAGCTGTATTTGATAAAACAAATGAACAAACCATACAACAGTTGATGCGTTTACAACAAACGCAGCGACCTGTTCAGCTTGCTCAGGGCATTAATAAAGAATAAGCGGCTGGCAATACTTTTATATGGAACGATGATGCAGTTGGCTTGCCGTCACCATCAATATGAAGCGGAGCGTTGTCAGTATTGGTAATGGTTAATTCAGCTGTCTGGAAATAAGTAATCCCTCTGCGTTTTGTAAAATCACCTGTGAATTTGCCAAAACGTATATGCCATAAAATGCGCATTAACACAAAGAAGATATTTGTTTTTTCTACTGCTACAATATCAAGTAAGCCATCCTGTAAACTTGCCTTTGGTGCAATGGTAAATTGATTGCCGAACTGATTACTGTTTGCAATACTGATGAAGTAAGCCTTCAATTTCAGATCTGCCTCTTTTGCTTTGATGACAAAACTATAGGTCTTTATTCGTTGAAGATTTTTTAATGTGAGCTGAATATATTTCTTCAACCCTCTTTTCTTTGCTCTGTCAAATTCATGTGCAACCTTTGCATCGAACCCAATGCCGCTTAGCATACAGGAAAAATGATCGTTGATAAGAAATGCATCAACCCGATGTGCATTTCCGTTGAAGATAATATCGATTGCCTTATCGATGTCTTTTGAAATACCTGCTGCCAATGCCAATCCATTCCCTGAGCCTCTCGGAATAATACCAATATTCACCGGCAGATCTTTAATAGCTGCCACAATTGTACTGATGGTGCCATCGCCCCCTGCTATCACAACATCAGTTACTGCTTCATTTCTGATTTTTTCTTTGAGAGAAGAATAATCTCCATCAGCACGGCTATGTTCAATGCTGAAATGCACATTTGCCTGTTCGCAACGTTCAGTAATGAGCTGCTGTAAGGACTTTCCCTTTTGCACACCTGAACGTGGATTGAATAAAAAGATAAAGCGACGTTGCATTAATTAGAGAACAAGGATTGAAAATTAATATGCGAAGTTCAAGAAAACGATAGTTTTTTGGTCTACTACAGTAGGTGTCTATTCGTTTTTTTTGGAAACTTTTTTCATGTAATCTCCTCTTGAAAAAAATTTCTCAATAAAACAATATAACAAAATAAAAAAATA
>JAKFDY010000137.1:0-7110 GCA_036675885.1 Lacibacter sp.
GCTGCCTGGCAAAACGGGTGTTGAAAAAATAACCGGGCTGATCGATCTCCTGAATCAGTTATCACAACAAAAAGGAAGAAAGCTGGCATCAGCAGAGTATGATATTTCCCAGGCCAAAAACAGTGAACCACGTATTAATAAGGTATGCACTTACGTTGAGCAGAATTTTGCGAAGCCCATCACAATTAATGACGCAGCTTCCATCATCAACATTTCACCAAGTGCCTTTTGTAAGTTCTTTAAACGGGCAACAGGCAAAACTTTTTCCGATTATGTGAACGATCTGCGTGTGGGTTATGCCTGTTATCAATTGCTTGAAACAGATAAACAGATCTCCGCCATTGCACGCAGTGCAGGTTTTGAATCGCTCACTTATTTCAACCGTGTGTTTGCACGAAAGAAACACAGCACGCCAAGAGAGTTCAGGAACGAAGCTGTGTATTAATTTTTACTGAATACTGTTTCGCCGCCACAAATAGTTTTGAGCACAGTTGTTTTTAACACCTGTTCGAATGTTGCTGTCATTAAATCGGTATCAAGCAGAATAAAATCGGCAAACTTCCCTTTTTCAATACTGCCTTTTTCAGCTTCTTCAAAGTTGGATCGTGCTGCCCAAATGGTCATGCCACGTAATGTTGCTTCTCTTGTTAATGCATTTTCTGTTTGATAACCTTGCTCAGGCCATCCTTTTGCATCTTTACGAAACACGGCTGCATAAAATGTTTTCAGCGGATCAATATCTTCAACCGGGAAATCTGTTCCCAATGGAATCCAGCTATTTTGTTTCAACAGATCATTAAATGCATAAGCGCCTTTTACACGTTTAGGTCCAAGACGTTGCTCCGCCCAATACATATCGCTTGTGGCGTGTGTTGGTTGCACACTCGGCACTATACTGTATTTGCCAAAGAGATTGAAATCATTTTCATTCACCACCTGTGCATGCTCAATACGCCAACGCAGATCATTGGTTTCTTTTAAATACTTACCATAAATATTGAGGATGGTTCTGTTGCCACTATCACCAATTGCATGTGTGCACATCTGGAACTCTTTGGCGTACAACAATGCTGCAACCGAATCAAAATGTTCAGGATTACTTAACAAGAACCCTGTATGTCCGGGCTTATCTGCATATGGTTCGAGTAAACATGCACCTCTTGAACCAAGAGCGCCATCACCATAAACTTTAAAGCTTCTTACATTGAGACGATCGGTTTTTATTTTACCACGTTCAAATATGGCTTCATAATTTTTCTTTGCATCACTCAACATCACATACATACGCATCTTAAGCACACCGCTTGCATTTGCCTTTTCAATATTCAATACATCCGTATAATCTAATCCGCAATCAACAACAGAAGTTAAGCCTGCCGCAAAACAATTTTTCTGTGCTGTTAATAACCCTTCTGTAATTTGCTCTGCTGTTGCTGCTGGAATTTTTGCTGATACCAGATCGATCGCATTATCGATCAACACACCTGTTGGTTTTCCATTTGCAACAAAGACATCACCACCGGTTAATCTTGTTTGAGCGTTGACGCCGCTTTGCTGCAAGGCAAGATCATTCACCACTGCAGCATGCCCATCAACTCTTGTCAACAAAACAGGATTGTAGGGAAACAATTGATTCAACGAATCATTCACCGGGAACTCTTTTATCTCCCAATCGTTCTGATCCCAACCCCGTCCTATGATCCATTCGCCTTTTTGTAACCTGTGTTCAGCAGCATGTTTTTTTAATCTGTTCAAACATTCATTCCAGCTTGTTGTGCCGGTAAGATCAACAGTTCGCAAACCCAACCCATAACGATAGAAATGTGCATGTGCATCAATAAAGCCCGGATATAAAAATTTTCCCTGCAGATCGATCACTTCTCTGGCGTTGAATGTTTTTTGGAGATCAGCAGTTGTACCGGTGGCAATGATCTTTCCATCCTTTACAGCCACCGCTTCGGTTTTAGAAAAAGCAGAATCAATTGTGTACACTGTTCCGTTGATAAGCAACGTATCAACTGCAGTTTTGGAATTACATTGTGAACACACAATGGATACAGCAAAAAGAAGAAGCAAGCGGATCATAATAAATGGTTGTGATATTTTTTGTGGTTTCTCTGTTGGACAAATGGAAGCACTAAAATGAGCACATGAAATGAGCAATAGAACTTCTGCTATCAAACAGGAATGTTCATGGCGAATTCTATGTGATAAATTTCAAACAATAAAAATGAACACATGAATTTAATTTGTTTTGTCCTTCATCCTTGTATTTTTACTACCTGATTTAATTTCTTATGTATTCAGCCGATAATACCAAGCAATTGCAGCAAAGCACTACAAGCTTGCTGCATCAACTGAAAAGTTCATCTGTCAAAGAAGAACAGATCGAAGAATTGAGAAACGCTCTTCGCTTTCATGAATATCGTTATTATATTCAGAACGATCCGCTTATCAGCGATTTTGAATATGATCAGTTATACAAAGCATTGGAAAAAATCGAGGCTGCTAATCCTTCGCTTATTACAAGCGATTCACCTACGCAACGTGTAGCCAAAGGTTTGGGTAACGACTTTAAGAAAGTACAGCATCTCGTTCCCATGCTGAGCCTTGAAAACTCTTATGATGCTGACGATCTTATTGATTGGGACCGTAAAGCACAGGAAGCAAGTGAATTATCGGTAATTGAATATTGTGTGGAGCCGAAATTTGATGGTGCCAGCATTTCACTTATTTATGAAGATGATAAACTGGTTCGTGCTGCGACACGTGGCGATGGAACAGAAGGAGAAGAAATTACCACCAATGTGCGGCAGATACGTTCCATACCATTATCAGCCGACTTTTCGAAGTTCGCCATCAAACAAATTGAAATACGTGGTGAGATATTGATGAGCAAGAAAAATTTCAAAGCCTATAATGATCAATTGGCTGAAGAGAATCTGCCACCACTTGCAAATCCACGTAATGCAGCCAGCGGCAGTCTGCGTATAAAAGATTCAAAAGAAGTTGCCCGCAGAAATCTCGAAGCCTTTTTATATCATGTGGGTTATGTGGCAATGGTTGATACAAAGAAATCAACCTACGATGTATTACACACACACAGTGGTGCTTTAAAAATGATGTGGGAGCTTGGCTTCCGCAGTCCTGAAAAAGAAAAGAAGATCTGCAAAGGCATACAGGAAGTAATTGATTACTGCAACGAATTTGAACAGAAGCGTGATACACTGCCTTATGAAATTGATGGCATGGTAATTAAAGTAAATGATCTGCAGTTGCAGGATCAAATGGGTATGACCAGTCATCACCCCCGCTGGGCCATTGCTTATAAATTCAAAGCAAGACAAGGAACCAGTAAACTCCGTGCTGTTGAATACCAGGTTGGCCGCACAGGTGCTGTTACGCCTGTTGCCAAAATTGATCCTGTTGCAATTGGCGGTGTAACGGTAACGAGTATCTCTTTACATAACCAGGATTTTATTGCAGAGAAAGATCTGATGCTGGGCGATACCGTGCTGGTTGAACGTGCAGGTGATGTAATTCCTTACATCGTTAAATCAATGGCTGAGCTGCGTACGGGTAAAGAAAAGAAGATCATCTTCCCCACACATTGCCCTGTTTGTAACAGCGTGCTGGTAAAACCTGAGGAAGAAGCTGTATGGCGTTGCAATAATTATCAATGTGAAGCGCAGGTAGTTGAACGCATTATTCATTTCAACAGTAAAGATGCAATGGATATTCGTGGCATGGGCGATGCGAATGTGCGGAAGTTTTATGAACTCGGCTTTTTAAAAGATATTCCATCACTGTATCGTTTGCCGTACGATAAAATCAAAACACTGGAAGGTTATGGCGCAAAGAGTGTTGAGAATCTGCAAACGGCAATTGAAAATTCTAAGAAGCAACCGTTATTCCGTTTGATCTATGCGTTAGGCATTCGCTTTGTTGGTGAAGCAACAGCAAAGACGTTAGCCAATTCAACAAAACATCTGTTGGATATTGCGGGAAAAACATTGGAAGAATTACAGCAGCTGGAAGATATTGGTCCGAGAGTTGCAGGAAGTATTCATGATTTTTTCAGCAAGCAACAGAACCTGCAAATGATGAAAGAACTGGAAGAACTGGGATTGCAACTAAAGAATGAGCAGAAAGAAAGCAAACACGAAGGCAATTTAACCGGCATTACTTTTTTATTTACAGGAACATTGCCTACCTTGAAAAGAAGTGCAGCAGAGCAAATGGCAGAAGAACATGGTGGAACTATACTGAGTGGCGTGAGTGCGAAATTAAATTATCTTGTTGTGGGTGAGGATGCAGGCAGTAAGTTGGAAAAAGCAAAGAAGATCAGCACAGTAAAAATTATAACCGAAGAAGAATTCCTGGCACTGTTAAAAAATTAATATAGGATTTCACTTGCAGGTACAGGGTTTGCTGTTGTATATTTAGTATCTCCAATCTTTTTGTATGATCAAGAAACTTCCCGGAGAAAAATGGAAACAATTGCAATTTGCCGGTTGGAAACAATTACGTCGCAAATATGCAGTTTCAAATCTTGGCCGTTGTGCCAGTTATGCTTCTGATATTTCAGAAGATGGAAAATTACTCAATGGTTCCATAACAACCGGTTACCGTACATTAAACCTGCACCGTGCAGATAATAAAGGAACCATCTATCTGCACCGTGAAGTAGCAAAACTTTTTTGTGCGAA
The DNA here is from genome assembly GCA_036675885.1 of Lacibacter sp. Taxonomy (GTDB): domain Bacteria; phylum Bacteroidota; class Bacteroidia; order Chitinophagales; family Chitinophagaceae; genus Lacibacter. The sequence continues at coordinate 4,710 of JAKFDY010000137.1, forward strand.
ACAATCAGCAAAAAACAAGTTTGTGATTCATCTCAATCACAATAAAAAAGACAACAGGGCTGCCAATCTTAAATGGGCAACACTTGAGCAAATGTCGGCTCATCAACAAAAAAGCCCGCAAAAGATCGCTTATAAAAAATTACAGAAAGAACGCAGCAGCACTCAAAAAGGATTGAAGCTTTCTCCTCTGCAGGTAAAAACGATCAAAAAGATCATACAGGACCCCAACCGCAACGTTACTTACAAACAACTGGCGAAAAAATACAGCGTAAGTGAAATGACCTTGTATAGAATAAGAAGCGGTGAAAACTGGGGAGCAGTTTAAATTTCGTTCTAACAACATTCAACTATAAGGCCATACAGAAATGTATGGCCTTTTTTGGAACCTCTAAAAACGGACGGAGCTTTTATACATTACTGTTTGATGATTGTTTCTGAATAGATCTTGCTGTTGTTTGAAACAAGTTCAATTATATACATGCCTGCAGCCAATCTGCTCACCTGGTCAACTAACTGGATAGTGTTTGTGCCGGCAGTTGTTACCTGGCGTTTGTTGTAAACGAGTATGCCTGTCATATTGTAGATCTTTACATCCAGTGTTGATCCGGCCTCCTGTTCAACCTGCACATTCAACTGGCTGTTGAAAGGGCTTGGCCAAACCTGTGCCTTGCTTTGCTTTACTAATCGGATCGCAATAGTGTTAGAATAACTGTACTTACCATCAAGATCCACCACTTTTATACGATAAAATAAAACAGGTTTTGTTGCAACTGTTCTGATATCATCGGCAGAAGTGTAGGCTGTAGTTGAAGTAGTGTTCCCCGAAGCCTTTGCTTCACCTAAAGCAACAAAGCTGCGGCCATCTGTGCTGCGCTCAATTACAAAATGATCGGTATTGTATTCGCTTTCTGTTACCCACTTCAGATTCACAGTTGATGCATTACTTGTGCTGCCTAAATGCACTGAACGTACGGGCAAAGAAGCACCTGCTGCCACTGTAAATTGTTTCGCCACATTATCATTTCCTGTAGATGAATTAGCGGTTGTAAGTGGCACTGTACGATCTACATTCAATGTTACAGTTTCACCTGCCGGAGTTGTGGTGTTTGATGTTGGCTTTACATTGAGATAAAAATCCAACACATCGCCTGCGGCCATAGGTACACTATTTGTCAACTGGATTACATATGTTTCTGCATCCATAAACGTAACAGAAAACTCTGTAGTTGAAACCAGGCTCATGAATGTGTAAAACGGATTGAACTGAACTGTATAGGTTAACGCACCAGCAGGAATTGTTCCTGTTACACCGGGAACGGCGCTGTTATTGGCCACCCTGAATTTAAAGACGGTATTACCTGCAATGTTTGTTCCGATCGGCGAAGGATCAGTTGGTGACTGCTGTGTAATAGTGATCACTGCCGGATCTGCATCTGTTGCAGTTATTTGTGCAAATGATGCATTGATGAAAAGTACTGCACTGAGTACGATTGCTATGCTGTATGATAAAATTGCTTTCATATAAATAATTTTAGAGCTAATTAGAAAATGTTGAGAATACGGTTAACGAGGTTGTTATCGAAGTTGGTTTCAGTGCCCGAACCTGCAATGATCGACACATTGAAATTATCTGTACCACGTGAAGCACCAGGGAGTACTTTTAATTTCACTGCAATAGAACTTAAACCGGATGCAGCAATGTTTTTTCCGGGCTTCAACGTAAACACCAGTTGCGTGCCTGAATTGGTCGTTAAATCCCAATCAGCATTATTAACCGGAGTTGCTGAAGGCACATTGGCAGAAGTTGCTGCAACATCAAACGTATAAATAAAGTTGTCTGATTTTAATACACGCACCTGCACTGGTACTGCTGCATTATTTGTTGTTGCACCTGCAACTTCACTTATATCAATTACAATGGTGCGTTCTGTTTGCTCAGCCACATTGAAACCAGATGATGAAACTCTTGTTGAAGGTGTTAAGTCAGGAACAGCCGGAGAGCTGATGCCGCCGAACTCATCTGGTTTGGTATCTAAGCCACCGTTGTTAGCTATACCATCGCCGTCGGGATCTGAAGGATTATCAACTCTTCCGTCGCCATCCTGATCAAGGAAACCATGACCGCCTTCAACAATATCTTTAATACCATCGTTATCACTGTCAAGATCACGATAGTCTGGTGTACCATCTGCATCGGTATCTTTTGGTGCAGGTGTTTCTGCATCGCCAAACAGATTGTCGTTACCATCAGCACTATCCTGGATGCCATCACCATCCGCATCAGGTCCATCAACCACACCATCGTTATCCGCATCAATTATCAGGGGGACAGCAGCAGCGGGTTTCCTTAGGACGTGCTCTAATACTAAAGCCGGACTTATTATTGCTGGACGAGCCGTTT
>JAKFDY010000138.1:0-5903 GCA_036675885.1 Lacibacter sp.
ACTCCGTCAGATGCAGCCAATACAGCTGTCCGATCATTTCTTACGTCTGTTGGCGAGCACTACCTAGGTAAGCGGTTTAACACTGCATCTGGAAGCGGCAAAGCCACCTGGGAGCAGATTCGGAAAGATTTTGGTGACGCATGCGCGTACTGTGGTGCGATTGAGACGATGCAGATCGAACACCTGGTGATGTTCAATCGCGCCGAGTACGGCTTGCATCATCCAGGCAACATCGTTCCGGTGTGCAAGTGGTGCAACAAACGCTGCAAGAACGAAAGCAGCTGCTTCGTGTCCTGGGAAGCCCAGCTAGCGGCGATCTGTGGTGGCGCAGAGTCACAGCAGTACATGGATCGCTACACGAAGATCCTCGGGCACATCGCGAAGTACGAGTACCCGGACCTCAGTCATCAGGAAAAGCACGCTATACGCGTCATTGCCGAATCGCTGTACGAGAACATCAAGGGCGAATCGGAAAAATCGCTGTCGATGTATCGCAAGCTTGATGAGGCATTTATCAAAGGTGCTACTTCGGACCTGGCAACTCATGAAGCGTCCACCATGCTGCGGGATCCGACATTTCTTGCTTAAACTCGAAACGCGACCCTGCCCCCGACACGAATTTCGTTAATTAAACGCACCGACAACAGGAATCAATCCTTGTCTATTTTGCATCAAGGCACTTTGAGTCAAGTTACCTCCCTTGTCGGTGCGATGCAGCACTATGTGACGGCGAATACCGACAGCGGCCTCACCGACGTTTCTGCATCGCTAGAGGTTTTGATTAGCCAAATCCTGCACATCACCGAGGGATTGGAGTTGGAAAGAATGAACCTTATTTAATTTTTGCAGCTGTGTCACAAACAATCGCCTGCTGCGTTATTTTTGCGCCATGCAACTACTCGACGGTAAACTGGCGGCCCAGGCCATTAAGGAAGATCTTAAGAAAAAAACTTCAGCATTACAGGAACAGGGAAAACGTTCGCCCCATTTGGCAGCGATATTGGTTGGCACCGATGGCGCCAGTGAAACCTATGTAGCATCGAAAGTAAAAACCTGTGCAGAGATCGGGTTTGAATCAACCTTAAAACGCTTTCCCTCCACCATCAGTGAAGAAGAACTGTTGCGTGAAATTGAAGAGTTGAATAACAATGCTGATGTGGATGGTATTCTTGTGCAATTACCAGTGCCAAAACATATCAGCGATGATAAAGTGATCAACGCAATTGACCCTTCGAAAGATGTGGATGGTTTTCACCCGGTGAGTGTGGGTAATATGGTGAGCGGAACGCCCACTTTTATTCCTGCAACTCCTTACGGTATTCTGTTGTTATTAGAACATTTCAAGATTGAAACAAAAGGGAAACATGCTGTGGTGATCGGCCGCAGTCATATTGTAGGTACTCCAATGAGTATTTTGTTAAGCCGTAAAGCTTATCCCGGTAACTGTACAGTTACTATTTGTCATTCCGCTACTACCAACCTCAAAGAGATCTGTTTGCAAGGCGACATTATTGTAGCCGCATTGGGTCAGGCTGAATTTTTAACTGCCGATATGGTGAAAGAAGGTGCTGTGATTGTTGATGTGGGTATTACACGTGTTGCAGATGCAAGCAAGAAAAGCGGCTTTGCATTAAAAGGCGATGTAAAGTTTGATGAAGTTGCGCCGAAAAGCAGTGCCATCACGCCCGTGCCCGGTGGTGTAGGCCCTATGACCATTGCAGGTTTGTTGATGAATACCTACAATGCATACATGAAGAAGCAGTAAGCCTTCGTTATCTTTGCATTTCATGAGTGAAACATTAATTGAAACAACACAACAGGTATTGCCTGTAATGGAATCGTTCTACACCTTACAAGGTGAAGGATACCATCAAGGTCGTGCTGCCTATTTCATTCGTCTTGGCGGATGTGATGTGGGTTGTGTTTGGTGTGATGTGAAAGAAAGTTGGGATGCGGAGAAACATCCAAGATTTCATATTAATGAAATTGTGTCAAAACTGAAAGAGGAAACAGGAATTGGGAATTTGGAATTGGGGAAAAACCTTCAACCTTCAACCTTAAACCTTAAACCAATCGTAGTTATAACTGGTGGAGAACCATTGATGCATGATCTTGCAGAACTTACAAAAGCAATTCATGTAGCAGGATTTGAAACCAATATTGAAACATCAGGTGCATATCCATTGAGTGGTGAATGGGATTGGATCTGCTTATCGCCCAAGAAATTCAAAGGACCTTTACCTGAAGTAGTGCCACATGCAAGTGAATTAAAAGTGGTGATCTTTAACAAAAGTGATTTTGCATGGGCCGAAGAATATGCTGCATTAGTATCACCCACATGCAAACTTTATCTGCAACCTGAGTGGGATAAAGCTGCACAAATGACCCCACTCATTATCGATTACATAAAAGCAAACCCACAGTGGGAACTGAGTCTTCAGCTGCATAAATACATCAACGTTCCGTAAGAAGCGTTGCAAGACCTATTAGGTTTGCAGCGCAGCAACCCCAACCCGGCAAACCTAATAGGTCTCTCCCTTTGCAATTTCAACGCTGCTTTAACAACCCCTCCATCTATTCTTCGTATCTTACCCCTCAAATTCAATGTTGCATGAAAACGCATCTTACCGCCATTTGTTTACTCCTCAGTTTTTTTTCAACCGCTCAATGGTATAATCCACAAAAAGTAGAAGTAAAACTTGGCTACAAATATGCTGAAGCACTAAACGAAACCCGGTACAGAAATTATCCAAAAGCGATCGAACTTCTTGATGAATGCATTAAAACTGATGCAAAATTTGTAGATGCGTATTTAAGTAAAGCGGGTATCTATTCGGAACAAAAGAAATACAAACAATCCACAGAAACATACAGAATCGGAAAAAATCTTGACTCTGTTTATTTCAGCAATTTTTTACTGCCCTACTCTATTGCATTAGCAGGCAATGGTGAATTTGATGAAGCACTTTCTTCCATTGATCGTTTTTTACAGAAGCCAAATCTTAATGAACGTATTATTAAATCGGCATTGTATCGCAAGAGCTGCTATGAGTTTGCGGTAGGTTATCAAAAACAATTCCCTGTTGGCAGTTATGTGTTCAAACCACAAAACATGGGCGACAGTATCAATTCCAATTTATCAGAATATTTACCATCGTTAACACTCGATGCCAATACTATCATCTTCACCCGCAGAGTAAAAACAGGTGGTTCGCATTTGAACGAAGATTTTTATGTGAGCGAACGTAAGAATGGTATCTGGGGTAACGCCACCGCATTGCCCGGTGAATTAAATACTGAATCGAACGAAGGCGCTCAGAACATTTCCATTGATGGCAAGTTGTTGTTCTTTGCGGCAAACTATGGCAATGAAGGTGAAGGCAATTTTGATCTCTACATGTCGAACCTCAACAAAACAGGTTGGGGACCAAAAATAAATCTTGGTCGTGCAATCAATACCGAATATTGGGAAACACAACCATCACTTTCACCTGATAAACGCACATTGTATTTTACTGCAAGCGATCCTTCAGGTTTAGGCGGCAGTGATATTTATGTAAGCACATTGCAACCAAATGGTCAATGGGGATCAGCACGCAACCTCGGCGCAGGAATTAATACAAGTGCAGATGAAGGTTGTCCGTTTATTCATCCAGATAACCAAACACTTTATTTTAAATCAAAAGGACATCCCGGTTATGGTGAAGCTGATCTGTTTATGAGCCGCAAGCAACCGGATGGAAGTTGGGGCAAACCGATCAATCTTGGTTACCCTGTCAATACAATTGACGAAGAAGGTTCACTTGTAATTACCAGCGATGGCAAAACAGCTTACTATGCAAGTGATGGTGCCGATAGCAGAGGTGGATTAGATATTTACAGTTTTGAAATGCCCGATCATGTACGTCCGTTCAAAACATTATGGGTGAAAGGAAATGTATTTGATGCAAAAACAAAACAAGGTTTGCCATCTGCCGTTGAATTGATCAATTTCTCTACTGCACAAACCATCAGCAAGGTGCAAACTGATGAAACAGGAAACTACCTCATCACATTACCTGTTGGTAACGATTATGCATTTAATGTGAACCGAAAAGGTTATCTCTTCTACTCCGAAAACTTTTTCCTGAAAGCATCAAACACCGATACAACTTACACGATTGATATTCCACTTACACCGATTGAAGTAAATGCAAGCATTGTATTGAAGAATATTTTCTTTGATGTAAATAAGGCAGAAGTAAAACCGGAATCGATGATCGAGCTGGATAAAGTAGTGCAACTGCTGAAAGAAAATCCAACATTAAAAATTGAGATCGAAGGCCATACAGATAATGTGGGTAAACCTGCCGACAACCTTATACTCTCTAACAACCGTGCAAAAGCCGTGATCAATTATTTCCTGTACAAAGGCGTTACACCCGACCGTTTATCGAGCAAAGGATTCGGCGAAACAAAACCAGTGGCTGATAATAAAAGCGAGGAAGGCCGTGCAAAAAACAGGAGAACAGAATTGAAGGTGATCGCAAAATAATTTTTGTGTTATCTTAGAAATTAAGATGAACACCGACCTGATCTACCAACTTGCATTAACACAGGTGCCGCATATCGGCAATGTACAAGCGAAACTGCTTGCCGAAGAATTTGGCACTGCCGAAGCAATCTTCAAAGCAAAAAAATCAACGCTGGGAAAAATTGAAGGCATTGGTGAAGTGCGTGCCAACAGCATCAAAAAATTTAATGGCTTTGCAGAACAGGAAGAAGAGATCAGCTTTATTGAAAAATACAAGATCAAACCATTGTTCTTAACGGCTGATGATTATCCAAAACGGTTACTGCATTGTTACGATCCTCCTACTCTTTTATTTTACAGAGGCTCTGCTAATCTCAACACATCAAAAATTATTTCCATCATCGGCACACGCAGCAATTCAGATTATGGAAAAATGATGACCGAAAAAATTCTTGCATCACTTGCTCCGCATCAACCATTGGTTGTAAGCGGACTTGCATACGGAATTGATGCCATAGCTCACAAATACAGTGTGAAACAACAATTACCTACAGTTGCAGTATTAGCACATGGGTTAGATAAAATTTATCCATCGCAACACACTGCACTCGCCAAAGAAATGATTGCTGAAGGCGGCGGCCTGTTAACAGAATTCAGAAAAGACACCAAACCGGATCGTCATAATTTTCATGAACGAAATAGGATAGTAGCAGGCATGTGCGATGCAAAAATTGTGATTGAAACAGGAATAAAAGGAGGCAGTATGATCACAGCCAATCTTGCTTACAGTTACAACCGTGATGTATTTGCAATACCCGGCAAAACAACTGATAGTAAAAGTGAAGGCTGCAATTATTTAATTCAATTCAAAGCAACAAAGCAGTATTGATCAGAAACGGAGAAGATATTATTGAGCAAATGAATTGGGAAGAAAACAATCCAAAAACAGTTGTTTGTTGATTTAACGGCAGATGAGAAGATGATTGCCCAACTATTGCAACAACAGGAACAGATGCATATCGATGAAATCAACCTGCAAAGCAACATCAACAGCAGCGCTGTATCAGCGGCTTTATTAATGACGGAAATGAACGGACTGGTAAAAAGCCTGCCCGGAAAAATCTATAAATTGAGCTGATCTTCCCCCGATTTGGAAGCAATATATCCGCTCCCTTATCTTTGGACATGGCAACAAGAAATAATTCCCCACTCAGCAAAGCGGTTCTCAACAAATTTTTCGGCGAAGGTTACACATTTGATGATGTTTTACTCATGCCGGCCTATTCACAGGTTCTCCCGAGAGAGACCAATATCAGCACAAATCTTACAAAATCATTACGGCTCAACATTCCCATGCTCTCGGCAGCAATGGATACAGTTACCGAAGCAG
>JAKFDY010000139.1:0-8147 GCA_036675885.1 Lacibacter sp.
GAACTGATATTTTTACGACTGTTCATGATTTATTTAGATATGCATTTGTGAATTGTGAATGGTCAATGGTGAATAGGAAGCCCGACTTTACCAACTCAGAACTTAGAACTTCAGAACTTAAAAAAGACGACGGACTACAGACCACTGATCACTCACCACTAACTACTCACTTCTTTTTCTTCTTAACCACTTCCCTCTTCTTCGGATAGCTGCCTTCAAAGAAACAAGTGATATCACGGTAAAGCCCGCAGTTTTGTTCAGAGATGCGTACTGATGAACTTGTAAAATCAAATGTGATAACACAATCGCTGCTGCCATCACGAAACACGCCTTTTGTTTTGCTCACCCATTCGCCTGTGCCTTTTACTTCGCCCACACAATCGCCATTCTGTTTGCTGAAATGAATAAAGAATTCAAATGATTTATCGGTAGCACCATCACGGATAGAAACAAGATTCTTTTTATCAGTTGTATAATCAGCTGCATATTTCTGCTTGCGTGATAAACTATCAATAGGATTACCCATGATGAGATCACTCAGGTCTTCTGTACTGTTGGTCATGGCAATAATGAACTTACCTGTTTCATCCATGAAGTAGATTGTTTCATTCGTCCACAATTCACCGGTTGGTGTTTTGCGCTCCTGGATGAAGGTGATGGTATTTTTGTTATCGATCTTACAGTAACTGGTGGCCTTTCCTTTGGGCATCAATGCACCTATATTCAGGGAACCGAGGTATTGTGATTTATTGTTGAAGTAAAGCAACTGTGCCCCACGTTCTTTTCCTGTTGCTGATTTAATCAACACATAATTTCCTTTTTCTCCGTCAACAGATTTACCTACCAGGTATAACTTGAGATTTTTTGTTTTGGGATAAAGCTTTTTATAAACTGTATCGGGCAGGAATGTTTTGAAGGTCTCCTGGTTGATGAGAACAGAATCTTTTTCTTTTGCATTCAGCAAACTGTCGTTCACTAAAATGGGATAGCTCAACTCTTTCGCCAGCAGTATAAAATCAGCAGCAGTAAGATCTTTATCCTTTATTTCTTTTGGCTTATTGTTTTTGCATGCTGTTAATATAAACAGGAAAAACAGGCAGCCGAATACAGAATACTTCATATCAGTAGTTATAAATCTAAAAATAGTGGTTTTGCGGGATTTAGGATATATGATGTCGGATTTAGGATGTAGGATTATCAGCAGCCGTCTGTAAAGTTAGAAATCAGACATCCTCCATCAGACATCAGAAATCAACAACCGATATCAGAAATTATTTTCACCTGTCTCAAGAAAATATTTTAGTTTCGTCTAAATTTTAATTTCATAGCCAATGAATTTTTCTACAGCCGAGGAGAACTATATTAAAGCCATCTGGCGGTTGCAGCAATCTGATGCCAATGTAACCACCAATGAACTGGCTGCCGAACTGCAAACCAAACCGGCTTCTGTAACCGATATGCTGAAACGCCTGAGTGAAAAAAAACTTCTTCACTATGCACCTTATTATGGTGTTACGCTAACGCCTGAAGGAAAAAAACTTGCACTCAATATTATCCGTAAACACAGGCTTTGGGAATTCTTCCTCGTAGAAAAGTTACAATTTAACTGGGATGTAGTGCATGATATTGCCGAAGAACTGGAACATGTGAGCAGCCCCGAATTGATTGAGCGCCTCGATGCATTTCTGGGTTTCCCCAAAGCCGATCCGCATGGTGACCCCATACCTGATAGTAAAGGCCGCATGACAAGTACCAACAATATCAGTCTGCAGCAATTATCAGAATCGCAACCGGCAGTGGTAACAGGCGTAGGCGATCAGAGCAGCAGCTTGCTGGAACTGCTTCGTCAAAAAAATATCGGCATCGGTACTAAACTGGAAATAAAACAACGACATGCATTTGACGGATCGGTAGAGATCAAGATCAGGAATCAACCGGTTATTAATTTAAGCGAACAACTGGCAAAGAACATTTTTGTGCAGCCGCAATAAATAAGGCAAATAAGAATTAACACATGAAAGTGCAGCATACAGAAACATCATTAAGCGAAGTAAACGCATCGGTTGATACAACCAATCCCGTAAAAGGCTGGCGCAGGATTCTTGCTTATGCCGGGCCTGCTTATCTTGTAAGTGTTGGTTATATGGACCCGGGTAACTGGGCAACCGATTTGCAGGGTGGTGCAAAATTTGGCTATCAACTTATTTGGGTGTTGCTCATGAGTAACCTCATGGCATTACTCTTACAAAGCTTAAGTGCAAGGTTGGGTATTGTTCGCCGTAGAGATCTTGCACAGGCAAATCGTGAAAGCTATCCTCCCCTCGTTAATTTCTGTTTATACATACTTGCCGAAATTGCCATTGCCGCCTGTGATCTTGCAGAAGTGTTGGGTATGGCATTAGGTATTTATCTCTTAACAGGTTTGCCATTGATCTATGGTGTTGGCATTACGGTGTTCGATACATTGTTATTGTTATGGTTGCAGAACTATGGCATCCGTAAACTGGAAGCATTTATCATTGCATTGGTTGTTATCATCGGCAGTGCTTTTTTAATTGAAATTATTCTTGCAAAACCATCGTTGCCGGAAGTGGCAAGAGGATTTATACCTACAGCACTTAACAACCAGGCATTGTACATTGCTGTTGGTATTATTGGCGCTACGGTTATGCCGCATAACTTATACCTGCATTCGGCATTGGTGCAAACAAGAAAGATCGGCGATGATAAAGCCAGCATACGGCGTGCATTGAAGTTTAATTTTATTGACAGTACCATTGCACTGAATGCTGCCTTCTTTGTAAACGCAGCCATTCTTATTCTTGCAGCATCGGTCTTTTTTAAAACAGGCAATACGCAGGTTGCAAGAATTGAAGATGCACATCAATTACTTTCTCCATTACTTGGTTCGCAATTAGCACCCATTCTTTTTGCAGTTGCATTGATTGCTGCCGGGCAAAGCAGCACCATCACCGGAACACTTGCAGGACAAATTGTAATGGAAGGTTATCTGCATATTCGTATCAATCCATTGTTACGCCGTTTGCTTACAAGGTTGATAGCTATTATACCAGCAGTAGCAGTTATTCTTGTTTATGGTGAAGAAAAAGTAGATGATCTTCTAGTATTCAGCCAGGTAATATTGAGTTTGAAATTAGGATTTGCTGTTATACCGCTTATTCATTTTGTGAGCGATAAAAAAACAATGGGTGAGTTTGCAATTAAACTATGGGTAAAAATTGCAGCGTGGTGCATTGCAGGTATCCTTGTGTTTTTAAATGTAAGATTGGTGTTGCAGGAAATCCTTTCTGTATTCAGCAGTTCTGGCAACCTGCTCTCAAAGGTGGTGATTGTAATGGCAGCCCTGCTCTTTGTTTGGTTATTCCTGATGATGACCTTTTTACCACTCCGGAAAAAACACGTACGCAAAGACAGTACAAAATTACACAGCCCTGTTCCTTCACTTAACAACCTCAGTGTGCCTGAAGTAAACCGCATTGCAGTAGCACTTGATTTTTCTGAGAACGATGAAAAGCTCATTGCACATGCATTGAATCAAGGAAAAAAGAGCGCTCACTATTTTTTATTGCATGTGGTAGAAACAGCCCCTGCCCGACTGCTTGGCGAAGCAGCTGACGACGAAGAAACACGTAACGACAGGCAGCGTCTTGAATTATATGCTAATACCCTGCAACAACAAGGATACACAGTTAGTGCTTCTTTAGGTTACAACAAACGCACCAGTGAAATTGTGCGCATTGTAAAAGAAAACAATGCTGACCTGTTGATCATGGGCGCTCACAGGCACAAGGGATTAAAAGATTATGTGTTCGGTGAAACCATTGAAACAGTGCGACATGAATTGGAAATACCGGTGCTGATTGTAAATGTGTAATTATTTTAAGTATCGACAGATCCGTCATTGAAATCAAAATTGCAGATGGACAATTAGTTTTCCCTGTTCCTGCATATTTCTATAATTTTAAGGGCAGCAATCAGCTGCCTTTTTTTATTCATCAACATTGCACAATTTTTACAAATGAAATCTACTACTATTGCCGGTCTGTTGACCGTTTTCCTTTTTTCTTTTTCCGTATCAATGGCACAACAAAAACCCTATGTGAGTACGCCACCCCCAACATCGCCCATGGCAATGAAACCGGAGATGACAGAAATATGGGAACCCGAAGTAAAAGTAATTACACCCGGTAAAAAAACAGGTGAAGCACCTTCTGATGCAATCGTTTTGTTTGGTGGTAAACACATGGATCAATGGGTTAGCCAGCGAGACAAAACCAAAGCACCCGCATGGAAAATCATCAACAACGATTACATGGAAGTAGCACCCGGTACCGGCGGCATTGAAACCAAACTTTCATTTGGTGATTGTCAGTTACACATTGAATGGAGTGCACCAGACGAAGTAGAAGCAGGCGGACAAAACCGTGGCAACAGCGGCATTTTTTTTCAGAACCGTTACGAGTTGCAGGTACTCGATTCATATAACAACCGGACATACCGCAACGGCCAGGCCGGAAGTATTTATAAAGATCATGCACCATTGGTAAATGTCATGCGCAGCCCCGCAGAATGGAACACCTACGATATCATTTACACAGCACCACGATTTAAAACCAATGGAGAGTTAGATGCACCTGCAAGAATTACCGTGCTGCACAATGGCGTGCTTGTTCAAAACAATGTAACCATTAACGGACTTACAAATTACATAGGCTTACACAATTATCCATCTGCACATGGTGAAGATGTGATCTCGCTGCAGGACCATGGTTGTAAAACACAATTCAGAAATATCTGGATCAGGAGATTATAAAACATAAACAGTTATGCCATTCCTTCTGCTTACAATTACAAACTGTACAATCAAAAGGAATGGTATAACTTAATAACTTAAAACTCAGAACTGCATTTAAAACCCATAACCTTTAACCCATAACCCATAACCTTTAACCCATAACCCTTAACTTAAATTCACATACGCTCATCTCTCTTCTTTGTAGCTTCTTCTTTTGATTCCTTATCATTTTCCTCCACCACTTCTTTTACGCCCTGCACAAGCGAAGAAATGGGCCCTTTCATATTATCCTGCGGATCTGTTTTGTGCAATGTTTCAGGATCAGGTTTTATAACAGGCTCTTTTTCATCTGCCTTTTTCTTTTTCAATTCCTGTTCTTGTGCCATAATGTATGTTTTATACATATACTGTTTCAAATATGAGGCCAGTTGACAATTGTTAAAGAAATACAACTTTATTGGCTCAGTAATTTTAAATAACCAACTGTATTTTAATACACTGTAAGGGAGGCAGTATTACTGCCATTTTGTTTAACCAAGTGAAAGCTCAATAACAGAAGTTTCAAAATTGCCTTCTGTCTTTTGATGAATAACTCCGTTAAAATAAGTAATACGGTTATTGATGCTGCTTTGTGTAGAATTGTTTATTGCTTTGATAAAACTAAACCGAAGATCATTTTGGCTGAGAATCAGTATTACCTGCGATGGTTTGTACAGCACATTTAATACAACCTTTGTTGCGGAAGAATTCTTTAACACAATATCCAGGTAATCCTGTAAAATTCTGAAAACCGAAAACTTATCGTTTTGACTGATTGTTTCAACGGCAAGATCGTTGTACTCAAACTGAACATGAATGTTGTTTATTTTTTTCAACTCAACGATATACTCACGTGTGCCATCTACCAACCCTATATCAGCAATAACGGCGGGGTGCAGTTTAATACATAACATGGTTACTGCATTCATAGCATCGTTTGTGAGTGAGTAACTTTTAGCAAGTAAATCTTTGTTATCGTTTTTTGTAACAGCTTCACCCAGGTACACTTTTGCTGCCGCCAGCATTTGGTTTACGTTATCTCTCAACTCATATACAATGTTCTGGTTAGCAGTTTCCTGTTTTTCAATTAAAGAACGTAACTCCTGTTTTCTGTAACCGGCCTTAAGAGAAATAATACGGTTGTACAATTCTTCCTGGTAATTGTAAATAAGAATAAAGTAATAAACCGTTAAAGAAAAAGAAATAAAAAACGACAGGTAAAACGTACGTTTTGCTTCAACGACCTGTTCTGGCGGATACTGAAAATGCTCATCGGAAAATACCAATGAAATAAACAGGAAGCAGATGGTAACAGCCGAAAAAATAATCACATACTTTTTCTTTCCCTCGGTGCGAAACAAATAAATATAGGCCAGGATAAGTGGAAAATAGTACAGGTATGTTACACTTTTTACACCTGTGTGCAACCCAATAAGCAAAAGCGCCACATTAAATGTTAACCCGGAAACGATCTTTGCCCATAAGGTATATTTCTGTTCATGCAACAGCAGCGATACAACAAGGATACATGCAGCAATAGTGAGCACATATACATCATAAAAATCGCCATAGCCCGACATTATACTATCTGCAATGTTGATGCCGATGGCAAGGAGAGCGATATAAATAAACCGGTTAAACCCGGTTAACACGTTGTGCTTAACAACATCATTAAGGGATGAAGCATCGTTCATACATATGGAGATTCTGGATACTGGGTAATTTAAGTCAATTTCGAAAGTAGAGCAAAATAAACCTGTTCCCTGTTTTTGAATTTACTTGTTTGAACAATTAAGCATTTCTACTGACTGCATGTATCAAATACTACTTTAAAAAGAGACATTGGTACCTGCTCCGCCGTGATAGCTGAAACAAATCTTCAAAAAAATGGAAATTATTGCTGCTCAAGGGATCCCTGCAGCAGACAGGAACGAAAGGCGGGAAGGAATAAGAAGAAGAAATAAAAGACTTTCTCAGCTTTCAATTGTTACAGCATGCACCATCTCTGTAACCGGAATTCTTGCTTTTAAAGTAAACCCTTTGCCGGGTTTGGTTTGAATCATCAGTTCGCCGTCAAAATAATCAACCCTGCTTTTTATATTGTTCAACCCAATGCCGTTTCCTTTTTCTTCCAGGTTGGCCCCTTTGCCATCATCGCCAATCAACAGGATGAGGGTTTGTGCCTCCGGGTAAATTTTGATAAAAACGTTTCCTGCCTCACTATGCTTCAAAACATTACTCAGTTGCTCCTGAACAATTCTGTAGATAGTGAGCTTCAACTCTCTGCTCAACTGTTCTTCATCAAAATCATCGGCCCCGAAACTGATTTGCAGAGAAGAACTTTGGTGTACATCGTCAATAAGGTCACGGATGATCTGGCATAAACTGATGATTTCAAGCGAAGGAGTAACAATCTGGTGCGACAAACGCCTGATCTCATCAATCGCTTTTATTAAATGTTCTTTACTGCGTAAAAGCAATTCCTCCTGTTCGGTTTTTTGTCTTAATGCTTTATCAAGAAAAAGTTTAGAAGCCACCAGTATCTGGTTAATATTATCGTGCAATTCAATACCAATTTCATTACGCACTTTTTCCTGTGCCCTGATGCCTGTGCGCACAATGAGTTTTTCCTGTATGATCCGTTGCCGGGCCAGTGCTTTTTCAGCTTCATATTTTTCAAAGGCTGCTGTAACGGCACTGGGCAACCGCTGCATCCTGTCTTTCAGAATATAATCACAGGCTCCCTGTTTCATAATCTGCACAGCATAATCTTCAGAAACAGTTGATGTAATAAGAATAAACGGGATTGACGCATCAAGACTGTGCGCTATCTGCAACGCCTCCTGCGAATTAAATGAAGGAAGCGAATGATCACTCAGAATAAGATCGGGCCGGCCATACTGAAGCAACTCTTCAAACTCTTGCCTGTTTACTGCTCTGTGTATTACACAATTAATGCCGCCTTTTTTAAGCTCATAGGCTACCAACTCTGCGTCAGTATCAATATCCTCAATGTGTACAATGTGCAAAACCTTTTTCATAAATTGTATTTACAGATTGTTAATCGATTTATTCAGCAACATCCAGTATAAACCCAACTCAGCAACTGCTTTTGCAAAACCTTCAAACCCTACGGGCTTTACTACATAGCTGTTTACACCAAGGGCATAACAGGTTTTAATATCAGGGTCTTCTTTTGAAGACGTAAGCATAACAACAGGAATATTTTTTGTTCGCTCATCGTCCCGTATTTTTTGCAGCACTTCCAAACCATTAACCTTTGGCATTTTCA
>JAKFDY010000140.1:0-13527 GCA_036675885.1 Lacibacter sp.
CAACAGATTTTTAACCTGTAACCTTTAACTATAAAGCGTTACAGCATTTTTTTACACGATTTTAGTCGGACAACAATGTTTTTTTATGTATTAAACGTCATCCATTTTCATTTTAAAAAAAGAGTAAATACACAGATTTTTTTTGTCGGATTTTTCTTTATATTCAATTTTCGTTTTTTAAACCTAAACAATTATCAAGCATGAAGAAAATGAAAATGGCATTTGTTGCCGCAATTTCGATGTCCGTACTTTTTGTTTCCTGTCAAAAAGATGTAAAGACAACCAATCCTGAAGTTTCACAGGAAGTACTTAACCAGATTTCTGCTCTCGGATTTTCATCAAACAATGTAATTGCATCAGATGGTGGTTACATTGTAGAAGGAGATATTTTCCTGAGTGGCCAGGATCTTACGACTCAAAAAACTGTGAACAAGTTAGTTGTCGCTAATGCTGAACAGTATAGAACGACAAATCTTGTAACTGGTCTTCCCAGAACAATTACCGTTAGTCTCAGTGGTAGAAATATCACTCAGCTAATGATCGATGGCGTTAACGGAGCAATAGCCCGTTATAATGCCGAGAATCTTGGATTAACGTTCCAATATGCAGGAACAAGCGGTGGTGGCACCATTAACATCAGTGTGGTGAATACAGGACAGTATATTGCTTCAGCAGGATTCCCAAGTGGTGGTAATCCTTATGGAACAATTAAATATGCCCGTACTTATACTTCAGGCTATAGTCTGGGTTTTGTAACAACAGTAATTTCTCATGAGATGGGTCATTGCATCGGCTTCCGTCATACCGATTACATGGATCGTTCTTACAGTTGCGGGGGTGGTACCGCAAACGAAGGTGCCAGCACTGTTGGTGCTGTTCATATTCCTGGTACGCCAACTGTAGCTGATCCAGGTTCCTGGATGTTAGCTTGCTTAAGCGCTACAACAAACCGTCCGTTTAATAACAATGATAAAACAGCTTTAACTTACCTCTATTGATAGCATCAGAGCTTCTTATAAAACGAAAAGCCTCCCGCTTCAACGGGAGGCTTTTCTTATTTGCGGAAGTTCTTATACAAGTTGATAAGTGAATTGGTGGATGCATCATGCGATGATACTGCATCATCCGTTATCAGTTCAGGTAGAATTTTATTTGCTAACTGCTTGCCAAGTTCCACACCCCATTGATCAAAGCTGTAAACATTCCAGATAACTCCTTGCACAAATATTTTGTGCTCATACAATGCAACTAATTCACCTAACGAGAATGGTGTGATCTTCTTCAGGAGAATAGAATTTGTTGGGCGGTTACCTTCAAACACTTTATAAGGAACCAATTCTTCTTTCACTCCTTCTGCAATCACTTCTTCTTTTGATTTACCATTCATGAGCGCTTCTGTTTGTGCAAAGAAGTTACTCATGAGTTTAGGGTGATGATCGCTCAGCGGATTATGACTGATGGCCGGCGCAATAAAATCAGCAGGAATTAAGTGTGTGCCCTGGTGAATTAACTGATAAAATGAGTGCTGCCCATTGGTACCCGGCTCACCCCAAATAATAGGGCCTGTGCTGTAATCTACTTTATTACCACTGCGATCAACATACTTACCATTGCTTTCCATGTTTCCTTGCTGGAAATAAGCAGCAAAGCGATGCAGGTATTGATCGTAAGGGAGAATAGCCTCACTCTTTGCATCAAAGAAATTTACATACCAGGTGCCAAGCAATGCCATGATCACCGGAATATTTTTATCGAAGCTCTCTGTTTTAAAATGTTCATCGGCCTGGTAAGCACCTTTCAGCAATTCTTCAAAATTATTATAGCCAATAGTTAAAGCGATGGATAAACCAATAGCACTCCACAAAGAATAACGACCACCAACCCAATCCCAGAATTCAAACATGTTGGCTTTATCAATACCAAACTTCACCACGTCTTTTTCATTGGTTGATAATGCCGCAAAATGTTTCGCCACATGCGCTTCATCTTTTGCATGTTGCAGGAACCAGCTTCTTGCACTGTGTGCATTGGTCATGGTTTCCTGTGTGGTAAATGTTTTTGAAGCAATGAGGAATAATGTTTCATCGGGTGTAACCTTCTTCAAGGTTTCTGCAATATGTGTTCCATCAACATTGCTTACAAAATAAGTTTCAATACCCTCCACCCAATAAGGTTTTAATGCTTCGGTGATCATCACTGGACCAAGATCGCTGCCGCCAATTCCAATATTTACAATGTATTTTATTTTCTTACCGGTATAACCTTTCCATTCGCCGCTATGAATATTGACACAGAAATTTTTCATCTGCTCCAAAACACGTTTGATGTCGGGCATTACATTCTTCCCATCAACCAAAACCTCTTTATTGGAAAAGTTGCGAAGGGCAGTATGCAGCACAGATCTCTTTTCAGTATGATTGATCACATCACCGGCAAACATTTTATCAATCGCTTCTTTCACCTTGCATTCGTCAGCCAGTTGCTGTAATAACTGCATGGTTTCTTCTGTAATAATATTCTTAGAGTAATCGAATACCAGATCATCTTTGCTGCAACTGAATTTTTGAAAGCGGTTGGCACCAGCTTTAAACAAATCACGCATGTGCACTTTTTTCATTTGTGCCGCATGTGTTGTCAGTTGTTGCCAGGCGTTGGTTGTAGTTGGATTAATCGATGAAAGCATGTTAGTTAAATTTTATCGTATGTTATGTTTTGTGTGTTGATAGATCAGCCGTCGGCTAATTTAATCAACGTTACTTCTTTGTCTTTGTGCAGTTGCTCAATCAGTTTATCAAGCCCGTCAAATTTCACTTCATCACGCAGGTGATATTTTACAAACACTTTTAAATGGCGGTTGTAAATGTCTTCAGCAAAATCAAACAGGTTTACTTCAATTGTTTTTTGTGTGCCGTCAACAGTAGGTCTTGTGCCAATAGTCATCATCCCCTTCAATATTCTTGGTTCACCTTCTACTTGTGCCTGCACTGCATATACACCGTTGGCAGGTACCAGTTTATCTGCATCCTGTATCTGCAAATTAGCAGTGGGGTAGCCTAACTTGCGGCCAAGTTTATTTCCTTCCACAACATAGCCACGAAAGAAATAAGTATAACCTAACAGTTGATTGGCTTTCTCTATTTCTCCTTTGCCAATTGCCTCACGTATTTTGGTTGAACTTACAATTACTTCGTTCCTGAGTTGTTGCGGAATTTCTTTTACCACATAATTATATTGCTCGCCCATTTGCTCCAGCAGGCGATAATCGCCTTCACGTTTATTGCCAAACTTATGATCGTAACCAATAATAATAAGTGATGGATGAAACCGGTCAACGAGGAAGTTTTTAATGTATTGCTGCGCCGTTTGTTCTGAAAATTCTTTGTTGAAGGGAACCACAACAAGGTTATCTAATCCCTGCTGTTTCAACAATTCAATGCGCTCTTCAAGGGTGGTGAGTTCGGCAACATATCGATCGGGCTGAACGATTTTACGAGGGTGTGGGTAAAAGCTTATGAGAACCGATTCGCCCCCATTTTCCTTTGCTTCGGCACATAATTGCCTGATGATTTGCTGGTGACCAAGATGCACACCATCGAAAGTGCCGATTGTAACAACGGCGTTCGTAAAAACGGGCAACTGCTGCAAACTTCTGTAAACCTTCATAATTTGAAGGCACAAAAGTAACACATTTGAAGTGTGGAAGTGTTAGTTTTGCCGCTCATAAACAAAGCGGCATGTCATTATACAATAAACGGGGTGTTTCGGCACAAAAGGAAGAAGTACATAAGGCAGTAGAACATCTCGACCAGGGATTATACCCCCATGCGTTTTGCAAACTCTATCCTGATTATTTAGGTGGCGATGCTGATTGGGTGAACGTAACCCATGCTGATGGTGCCGGCACCAAAAGTATTCTTGCTTATTTGTATTGGAAAGAAACCGGTAACGCTTCTGTTTGGAAAGGCATTGCACAGGATGCAATTGTGATGAACCTGGATGACCTGCTTTGCGTTGGTATCTACGATAATATTTTATTTTCTTCAACTGTTGATCGTAACAAAACACTTATTCCGGGTGAAGTGCTGGAGCAGATCATTCATGGTTCTGCTGAATTGTTTGCGCAATTGAAAGAATATGGTGTAAACATTCATTACCTCGGTGGCGAAACTGCTGATGTGGGTGATGTGGTGCGTACCATTGCTGTGAACGGAACCATGACAGCCCGTTGGCCAAAAAATAAAGTAATCAGTAACGATAAGATCAAAGCCGGTGATGTGATTGTTGGTTTGGCAGGATTTGGACAGGCGAATTATGAAACATCTTACAACAGTGGCTTAGGTAGTAATGGTTTAACAAGTGCAAGACATGATGTGCTGGAAAAATATTATGCCCATCATTTCCCTGAAACATTTGAATCGAAGTTGCATGATGATGTGGTGTACATTGGTAAACATCGGTTGGCCGATGAAGTGAAATTACCAAATGGTGAAACTTCATTGATCGGTCGGTTGTTACTTTCACCTACAAGAACATTTGCACCGGTGCTGAAAGAAATTCTACAACATCATTTTGATGCAGTACATGGGTTGATCCATTGCAGTGGCGGTGGGCAAACCAAGTGTATGAAATATTTACCGGGGCCAATGAAGATCGTGAAAGATAATTTGTTTACGCCGCCGGTCATCTTTGATCTTATTCAACAATCTTCCGGTGCTGATGCACGTGAAATGTACCAGGTGTTCAACATGGGTACAAGACTGGAGATCTATACAAACGAAAAAGATGCTGATAAATTGATCAACATCTCAAAATCATTTGGTGTAGATGCACAGGTAATTGGCAGGGTAGAAGCGAGTGAGAAGAAGGAGTTAGTGATTAAGTTGAAGGATGAAGAATTGATTTTTTAACGATAACATTTATGATTATTTTGTAAAACACCAAAGATATGTGAGTAAATGTGTTACTTGTTAATTATAGTTATCTGTTGATTTCCCAATACAGTTTTATTTGTAGAATCCCATAATCTTAAGATATAAACCCCCGCATTGATGTTTGAGAGATGAGTTTCAACTATACCTCTTTCGGGTTGTGCTTTAAAATTTATTATCTCCTTTCCAAACATATCAAAGATTTGAATCCTGTATTGATGTGTTGAATTTAGATTTTTGATTGATAAGAAACCTGAGGTTGGGTTTGGAAATATTGAAATTATTGCATTGTTGTTAAAACGATCTACTATTGATGTCAGTATTACATTTGTTGGTGGGCTTATTGCACTAACACATCCATTTACAGTATAAGTGTAACTATAATCACCACTTTGTGAAATATTGAGAAACTTGTTAATTTCCCCAGTAATTACAACGTTATTTCGAAACCATTGATACGAATCGCCATTTGCAACAGCCGAAAGTTGATTGGCATTAATTATAGGAGAGTTACCAGGTAATGGAGTCGCAGTTACAAAAAATGACGTATCCTTAATCGAACTAGAAGTGTTATAAATGTATGAAACACTGATTGAGTTGTTTCCAATTGTTGTAACGGGATACGAAAATGAGCTATCAGACCAATTGAAGGGTAAAGTTAAATTGTTATTCATGATGATTGAGATCACATAAGGATGTTGGGGAGGATTTTGCAGCTTACCTTTTTTTTCCACCGAATTACTACAAATATTAGGTAATATATTTTTTACCAAAGGTTTTGGAATATTGATTGTAAGCGATGATGAGTCGACTTCATAAATGAAACCCGAATACCCTTTTACGTTGTTTGTTATTTGTCCACTTATTAATGTTTGACCGTCCTGCCCAATTAACACGCTTAATCCCTTATTTTGCCAACCGCCATTTCCTTCCATAATTTGTGAAAGAATTACATTGCCTGATGTATCAAGAGATAAAAAATGAACCTTTGAAAATTCTTTGAGTAATGTATCTACGAGAAACCCTGTTATAGTAATTTTTTGACGTTGTAAACTTATTGCAAAATCTTCTGCTTTGAATGTGTGACCAGGAGGTATGTATACTGAGTGTGTCCACAATATGTTGCCATTAGTTCCATCAAATTTTCGTACAAGGGTTATGTTTTTTTGTCTACTCAAAGCATAATATGAGCCATTTAATACATATCCCTTTAAAGTGACAATTGTTGAATCAAATTTCTTTGACCAGAGTATTGTAGAGTCAGATAGTCTGTATTTAAAAACTAAATCGTTTAGACTGCTATCTTTTGCTGCAACATAAAATACATCTTTTGTTTCTCTTTCAACTGAATTGAACCATTTTATGCTTAAAGAGGGCCAATACCAAAAGCGTGTATTACCATAGTGATAAGGCGGGCTGGATTTCATCAAGGCAGGTTTTAATGAAAAACCACTTTGGGGTTCAATAAAAAATAATATTGTATCCTTAGAATAAGGAAAAAAAGTTGCCGGTTTAATGAGGTTATAGGGCTTTGGATTATTGCGTCCTCCAATGCTATAATTCAAACTTGGTACAGGGCTTGCATAAACCTCATTCCCAACTCGCTTACCAAACCAAGTTCTGTTGACACTATCCTGAAAAAATTGATATGGGTTCTGATATGGCTCATCTTTTTGTTTATAGCTAGCGCCAATATTGCCAATTGAATCAAAAACAGTAAGATAAAAACTGTCAGAAATGGTTGGGGTATAATAGAAATTACTGCTTGATGCCCAAAGGTATTTTCTATAGGGAGTGAAAATTGTTTTCGAAACTGAATTCACTCCAAGCATATCAATACCTTGATACGGATAAGTAGTGTCGCCGATGGTTTTTTCCCATATTTTATTCAAATAAAGATCTGCAACTTCAATTTTTAATGATTTTCCAATTTTCTTCAGAATTATTTTCTTGTTAGTCGATAAATTTTGAATCCCTATTATTGATGATGTATATTGAATGGTAGGTACATATAGCTGGGTTTTAGTCTCAGTTAAAGTAGCGGTGTCTATTGAACTAAATGCGCCCATGTAACCGTTCATTATCCCTGTTGAATATAGTTTACTGCCAATTAGTTTTGCAGAAATTCCAGAAGGGTAGTCAAAATCTGTGTAACTGTTAGGGATAAATCCCTTTTTTAGAATTGTACCGTCAGACCCTCTTATTTTCATGAAGGTCCATCTTGATACTGTTTCATTATCAGGTAAGCCATACCCAGCTAAATACAAAATTTCATTGTCATCTATGTTCAATGATACCATTGCTTCGGCTTTGTTCAATATAACATATTGAGTGCGAAATGAATGATTAAATTCCCACATTTTTTCGCCAGTGGTCATGTTTATCTTATTGATAAAACATCTTTCTGTAATACTACCAATATATAAATGCTTCCAAGACGTGTAAAGAAACCCATTTTTAATTTTAAAATCGCCTAGCGAAAAGTCATAAGGGCCTCCATTCTTTGAAAACCATTTCAAGTAACCGGTTTGAAGCTCCAAACAAGATATCATTCCATTGTGAAATCCTTCTTCTTTATTGCCAAAAACAATTAGGTTATTTCCTTCTTCATAAATTCTTTGAATACTCTTGAACTTATCTGTATTTGAACAGATTTTTGCTTTCCATTCGGGCACTGGATTATTATATCCTGTGTATTTATAACAACTGTCTTTACTTACTAAATATATATTACCATTCGAAGTAGTGTGAAGCCCTAGAAGCCCTGTACTAGGACAAGAGAGGTCTATATATCCTAAATTCTGACCATTTAATTTTTTGTATCGTTGTAGCCTTACAACTCCGTCAATTGATTTTGAACTTAAAAATAGGATTGACTCTCCATCATAGTCAGTCATACTAGCTACTGTGCCAATTAGGGGTTGTAACGGAACAATCCAGTCAACCATTCCATTATCACCTCTTATTTTAGCTATTTTGGTATAACCTAAGCGAGTATAAAGGTTACTATCACGGTCAGCCATGATTTGTTCGAAAGTTAAGTCCCCGGCTTCAATCCCTTCTGCAACATAATTTGTTGGGTATGCAGTCCAAATTGTTTTCCCCGAGGTATCAACTTTGACAATTGTTGAAATAGATTTTAATGTTCCATCGGATGGTTTAACTGTAATGAAAGAATTAGCACCTTGATTGAGGACTAGTTTCGGGAAAACTGGCCATAGTTTTTGCAAGCTGTCGCCGTATAAATGCATTTTTTGGGCATGAAGAAAATTTAAAAAGACAATAGAAAAAAGAATGCAGATGATTCGTTTTTGCAAGGTGTTATTCTTTATGACAGTGGGATACATGGTGCTAAATTAAGAATTATAGGTTATTCTGAATTTCTGAAGATATTATAAACAATTCTTTTCATTGAATCTATTATTTGTTTAGTGAGCAGTAGATCATTAAAAGCTGGATGACTAGCATGCTGACATATAACTCTCATAATTAATCTTATGACAAATGTTAATATGCTTTCATTTGTTTAATGGTGCTTCTAGTTGAGTTTTAATTCTCTATTTTTGCCAAAAGCCAAATATAATGCCTCCAATCGTAGAAATAAAGAATGTCAACATTTACCAGAGTGGAAATCTTATCCTCAGTGATGTGAATCTTACAGTGAACCAGGGAGAGTTTGTGTACCTCGTTGGTAAAACAGGAACAGGTAAATCATCGTTATTGAAAACGTTGTATGGTGAATTAGCTTTAACCGAAGGTGATGCTACAGTGGCCGGTTTTAACCTGCGTGAGATGGATTGGAAAAAAGTTCCTTTCCTCCGTCGTAGTCTTGGCGTTGTGTTCCAGGATTTTCAATTGCTTACTGATCGTAATGTGCATGAGAACTTAAAGTTTGTGTTGAAAGCAACGGGTTGGAAAGATGAAAACCTGATGGAAGAAAAGATCAATGATGTGTTGGATAAAGTGGGGTTGAAATCGAAAGGATTTAAAATGACGTTTGAAATGAGCGGTGGTGAACAACAACGTGTTGATATTGCACGTGCCCTGCTCAACTCTCCTAAATTAATATTGGCCGATGAACCTACAGGTAACCTCGATCCCGAAACAAGCGATGAGATTATGAACCTGCTCATACAGGTAGCCAAAGATTATAACACAACTGTTATTATGGCAACACACGATTTTATGGTGATCAAAAAATTCCCTGCACGCATGGTGAAAACAGAAGCCGGAAAAGTATGGGATAATGCTACTGTAGAACACGCATAAGCTCTATTGCATTTTTTTTATTGTTGAACTGTTGCTGCAACAGTTCCTCTCTTAAGTGGATATCATCATCCGTAAATTCTTTATGAAATAAACGGAAAGCATGGTACTTGAATTCAGTCGTATTATTAGCTTTTTGACAAGCCTCTTCAAGCCCTGTTCCATTCATCATGGCATCATTCGCTAATACATGCCGGCCTTTAAATAAAGCATTGAGCAATTTTAATTTAATACCTGATTGGGTGAACGATGGAAGAATATGAAGCTGTGCCTTTTGAATAAGATCGTTCAGCGCCACTTCACTGGGATTTGCTACAATACAGGTATGAGTCCATTTACGTGAAAGCTCAACCAGTTTATCCGATGGATTTTTCCCTGCAATTACAAACGGGATGTCAAGGTCTCTGAAAATTTTCTCCATTAACCATGTCGCTGTTTTTTCATTTTCAGCAACAGATAAATTGCCGTGGTAGAGGATAAAATTTCCTTTGCCCACTTTACTCGTTACAGTGTTGTTTGGAATAAATGCAGGCAGGTAATGGATATTGGTTGCTTTAAAGAGTTTGCGATAGGTTAAACAATCTTCTTTTGACAACGAAAAGATGAGATAGTCTTTTAATTTTTCTTCATAACGTTTCAGTAAACGGCTTTCATGGTTCATATAAGCTTTGCGTGCTAAAGAAGATTCCCATTTTCCCAGCTGCTTATAATATTGAAACTCGGTGTTATGCAATCGTATCGCAATATTCTTTTTTGTTATGGCTCCATTTGAAATACCATACGTGCAATGAACACCTTCAAATAAAACGGGATGATCATCTGCATTTAAACGTTTCCATAATTGCTCATCATTGCGTGAAGCAACAATGTAAGGGAGTTGCAACGAGAAACCTTTATGGCCTTCCTGCCGTGGATAGTAATATACTTCTGTACAATATTTCTCCAGTTCAGGTTGTTCTCCACGCCCGTATTCAAAACAATGCAGGTGAATATGAACCCCCAGTTCATGCAATGCTTTTATTTTACAGAACACATCAACAATGCCTCCGTAATCGGCGGGGTAAGGAACATCAAACGAAACGATATGTAAATGTTTATCCAAGCAGCTCTTTATAAAATTGAATTAATATTTTTTCTTCTTCCTGCCAGTTTAATATTGCAGCAGCCTGTTTACAGTTTTCTTTCAGCTGTGCATACAGAACAGCATCACTCAGTAAAAGGTTTAACCCTTTTGCAATACTTTCTTCTGTTGTGTCAGGTATCAGCAATGCAACCCCAAATCGATCATTGATCTGCCGGTAAGCAGGATAATCCATACACAATTGCGGAATGCCTGCCTGTATATAATCGAAAAAACGATTGGCAAGTGAAAGATAATTACTCAAGCCATTATTTTCAAACAACGTAATACCGGCATAAGCAGTTGCAGTAATTTCTTTTAACTCTGCTGGTTTTATTTTTCCTTTCAACATCACTTTATCCTTCAAATTACCTGCTGCAATTAAATTTTTCGTCTGCTCCATGAAATTACCATCACCATAAATATGCAATGGTACCTCAACATGTTTCATGGCAGGTATCAACGTTTCAAAACTGCGGCCTTCGTTTACAGCACCCTGATAGAGTAAGAAGGTTAAAGGTTGAGGGTTATGGGTTGAAGGTTCTTGCTCCTTGTGCCTTGTGCCTTGTGCCTTGTTTTCTGGATTTTGGATTTTGGATTTTTTTTCAAAGGGCACATTCCTCACAACCTCATACCTTACCCCATACATCTTTTCAAACTCCTGTGCAATTGGTTCGCACACAGTATAACCATGCTTAAATTTCGGAACAGTAAATCGTTCGATCCATTTCCACATTTTATAGCGGGATGGTCTTGTAACAATTTCCTTCATCTCACAAAACAACTCGTGTGCATCGTACACCCGTTTACTTCCTTTCAGTTGCGATGCAAATAAACAAGGGAGGATAGTATCAAGATCTATTGCACAAATGCAATCTGCTTTTTGAAACAGCAACCAGAAAAATAAACGCAGATTATATTCAGCATAAAACAAAGGCCCTTTGGTGAAAAAGCAAAACAGTCTTTTTTGCTGAAACGTTTGTTGCTGTAAAGCTGCTGATTGTTTCAACTTACGGCCAACCAGTGTTACAGTATGTCCTTGTTGGGCAAGCGTTGTACAAATACGGATCATGCGTTGATCGTAGGTAAGGTCATTGGTTACTGTACAGATTATACTTGCCAAGTAGAAAATTTAGCTGCCAAGATAGTTCAAATGAATGTTTATCTTACCCTCGATTTGAAGTTGATTTTCCCAAACAATTCATTATGAAAGAACTCATTTCCCGTTTTTATACCGCTTTTGGTAGGGGCGATGGACAAACAATGGAGGCCTGCTACCATCCCGAAGCTGAATTTACCGACGAGGTGTTTGTTGGCCTGAAAGGAAAAGAAGTGCCAGCCATGTGGAAGATGCTTATTGAACGAAGCAAGGGCGAGATGGAAATTACCTTTAGCCATGTACAGGCAAATGAACAGACAGGCAGTGCCGATTGGGTGGCAGTGTATATATTTTCAGCCACCGGCCGCCGGGTCATCAACCGTGTTCATGCTGAATTTGAGTTTAAAGATGGTAAGATATACCGCCATACCGATAGTTTTGATCTGCATAAATGGGCCGGCCAGGCGATGGGATGGAAAGGAAAATTATTGGGCGGCACCTCTTTTTTCCGGAAAAAAGTTCAAAAAACAGCCCGGGAAGGCCTCAACCGCTATCTTTCCCGGAATTTTTCGGCTTGAGATGTAGCTATTTTACAGACTTTTCCCCTACCTTTGCCGCCAATTTATAGATGAAAAATTTGGATGTCAATTAAAAAAATCTGAGATGTCAGCAATTACAAAAGAAAAAAAAGCAAGCATTTTTGCAACTTACGGTGGATCAGAAAAAAACACTGGTTCTATTGAAGGACAGATCGCTCTTCTAACTGAGCGTATCAACCACATCGCCACTCACCAGAAAGAGAACAAAAAAGATTTCTCTACTAACCGTGGTTTGATGAAACTGGTAGGAGAGCGTAAAAGTTTACTCAGCTACCTGAGCAAAACTAACCTCCAGGGTTACCGTGCGTTACTTGAGAAACTCGGACTCCGTAAATAACTACGGCTATGTAATAAATCATTATTCCCAACACATTTAATGCGGTTGGGAATTTTGTTTTTCTTACAGGTTTCTCCCTTCAATCAATTTATCACAGAATTGCCTGTACGGCTTCCTTCCCGCCTGCCTGCTTGTCAATTCACAAACAACATGTTCTATGTTATCACAACCTATCAGTAAGTCATTCGATTTGGGTGGTGGACGCATTGTTACCATTGAAACCGGTAAGCTTGCCCGCCAGGCCGATGGTGCTGTTACTGTTCGCCAAGGCAATTGTATTATTCTGGCAACAGTTGTAGCCAATAAAGAACCAAGAGAAGGCCAGGATTTTTTCCCATTGTCTGTTGACTACCAGGAGAAATTCGCTTCTGCCGGCCGTATACCCGGTTCATTTTTTAAGCGTGAAGCAAGATTAAACGATTATGAGGTTCTTACCAGTCGTTTGGTTGACCGTGCTTTACGTCCCTTATTTCCTGAAGATTATTTATGCGATGTACAGGTGTTGATCAGCCTCGTTTCATCTGATGCAGAGGTTATGCCCGATGCATTAGCTTGTTTGGCAGCATCTGCCGCATTAGCTGTTTCAGATATTCCGATCAAAGAAATTATTTCTGAAGTACGCATTGCAAGTGTTGATGGTGAAATGGTCATCAACCCAACACGTTCACAACTGTCAAGAGCAACTTCTGAATTCCTCATTGCAGCTACTGAAAAGAACCTGATGATGGTGGAAGGTGAAGCAAAAGAATGCAGTGAAGAAGATTTAGTGAATGCATTGCAAATGGCGCATGATGCTATCCGCATTCAAATTAAAGCACAGGCTGAATTAAGAGATGCAAAAGGTGTTACCGGAAAACGTGAATACAAAAAACCGGAAGGTAATGAAGAGATCAACCAGAAGGTGATTGCATTTGCAAAAGAAAAAGTGTATGCTATTTCTAAAGCGGGCAGCGCTAAGAACGAGCGCAGTGAAGCTTACAGCAAACTGAAAGAAGAATTAGTTGCCAGCCTTGGTGAAGAAGCAACTGATGTTGAAAAGAAATTAGCAAAGAAATATTACGAAGACCTGAAGTGGGAAGTGGTGCGTGACATGATTCTTGAAGATCGTGTACGTCTCGATGGTCGTAAGTTAGATCAGGTGCGTCCGCTTGCAATGGAAATTGAACCATTGCCAACTC
>JAKFDY010000141.1:0-13545 GCA_036675885.1 Lacibacter sp.
TTGGTACGATCGATACGGTCGGCGGAGGCGGTCGTTATAACGGCCTTGTATCGGAAATCGGCGGTCCTGAACAGCCGGGTGTCGGTCTTGGCTTAGGTCTTGAAAGAACGATTTTGCTACTTCAGCATCAAGAAACGGAATTGCCTGTTTTTAATCAAATCGATGTGTATGTAGTTGCGTTAGGCGAAGCTGCGGAGCGCGAGGTAACTAAGCTCGTATACCAGCTAAGACAGCAAGGCATACGTGCAGAGCGCGATTATCTTGGCCGTAAGATGAAGGCGCAAATGAAGTCGGCAGACCGTCTTCAAGCCCGTTTTACTGCTATACTTGGCGATGATGAGCTTGCGCGCGGCGAAATTTCCTTGAAAGACATGGCTAAAGGCGAGCAGCGTGTTGTTGCACTAGATAAGCTCGCTGAAGAAATTAGCAATTTGTTTTACGGGAAAATTGATAACAGCAACGATCTGTTTTCCTCTCAACTCTTCTTTATTGTAATGATGAGTTATTTGAGCCGATGAACGTTTAATACCACGCTCACCAAAATCAATGGTAAGTTGATAGGCAGGTTTTCTTGCATTGGGGAAATCAATTACATCAATAACGGTGCCTGCACAAATTTCTACTTTCTCAAAATCGTGCCATGTAATCAACTCACTCATCCGATTCGTTTAATTGCGCAGCAAGTGAAAGAAGATCGTTTTTCTTGTAAGCATTTTTTTCATTGTCAAAACATCTGGCATATTCTTCCAGCATACGTTGAATGATGCGTTTGTTGTTGAGTGGTTTGAAATAAGAAGCAGTAGGAGGTACGCTGATGCGTTTGAAATATGTTTCAACATCTTTGTGCGAAAAAATTTGCCCTGAAGCTCCATCCATATAAAACTGGATATGCTCGGGAGGAAATTCACTGCCGGTATTATTTTCCGGATCATCATCAAAATAAGCCAGGATAAACTGGCGGGGGATGTTGATCATGTACAGGTTAATATCAAGCAGGCTTGCCATTGACAGTATAAGAATACCGATAGGGATTGCATTGCCTTTTTTCACTTCCGCTAACTTATGTACAAGAAAATCATCGGGATGGCTGTAGTTGATCTCTGTGCCCTTGACCTTGTAATAATTGAAAAGAATATTGTTGAGCACATTCACTTTCTCCAGCGATGTAAGAAAACTGTTGAGCTCAAGCCACACATTCCGGCGCATTTTCTCCAGCTCCTGGTAGTAGGTAAGTAAGTTGAGATCGGGATATTGATAGCGGCTTATGAGTAAAGCTCCCGTAAACAGATCATGCTCCTTGTCATTCGCCCAGGCTTTCAGGTCCATCTGCAGATCACGGAAGTGAAGGCTGTGAATGAGCATTTCAATACGCTCCTGGGTATATTCATCAGCAGTTGTTTCCCATAAATGTTCAAGGTTGGGGATGATCTCCTTACCTAAGGAAATGATCTTTTCACTCACTTGCGAATACACTTCATCATCAGGATCATCAATGAGGTGGAGCAGGGCGGTTATTTCTTTTGTTTGTTCCATTACATGGGTTTCGGTAATCTAACGCTGTAAATCTGGATTTTAAATTGCAAAAACTGTTGAACATTTCTAAAAAAAGTTGTTCACAACGATGTGAATGAAAAAAATTGGAGGCTGATGCAGCTAAAAAATACCTCAAATAGGTAGTACCACTTAGCGGTACCGAAGGTTAGTATGAGTTTTTGAAACATAGGCGTAAAAATTGTTCCAAATACAATTTAACTACAGTATCCTTGCACTACCAACAGTAATCCAATACCGAAAAACCAAATGGCGAAAGCCACTTTAAATCCATTGAAGGCCTGTTTTTGAATCCTGGCCCTATGAACCAAACCAAACCAAGCTGGCTTCTGTACCTAAAGAGAACGGACTACGAAACAAGACAATTTTGAAGCAGCATAAAGTCCCCCGCACAACGGGGGACTTTTATTTATAATCAGGTTTGTTGCCACTAATGTAACTGAGCAGTCTTTTAGTATGAAGTGGTAAAAGCGATGAAGTTTGCAATTGCTACCGCTTAAATTCTGACGACAGTAACGGCCAATCAGGATGAAACACATGTTCCTGCTTCATTAGTTGATCAATTATCTTAACTATTTCAGGAAATTTATCAGCTACATTTTTTTGTTCTGATGGATCGTTATTAAGATTATACAATTCAATCGGCGCATTTTCATTTTTACTTACACCTAAACGAACGCCTTTCCATTTTCCCCAACGTACGGCTTGTCGCCCATCGTTTTCATGAAACTCCCAATAGAAATGGGAGTGAAGTTTTTGTTTGCCTTTATTCAATAACAATAGCGGCGCAATTGAAATGCCATCGATCTTTTCTGTAACAGGCACATTCGCCAACTCTAAAAAAGTAGGATACATATCCCACAAAGCCGCAGGTTGTGTAACTACTGCCGGTTTTATTTTTGTTGGCCAATACGCAATAAAGGGAACACGCATGCCACCTTCATACAGATCACGTTTAATACCACGATAGATGCCATTACTGTTGAAGAACTCAGGGTCACCGCCATTTTCTTTATGCGGCCCGTTATCACTGGTAAAGATGATCAGTGTATTTTCTGCCAGACCTTTTTCCTGAATGGCTTTTACAATTTCACCTACATATACATCTAATCGGCCAACCATTGCAGCAAACTGTGCATGCGGATAAGCTTCTGGCTGCATATTATGTGGTCTTGTTTTTAATGCATTGCCTGACATCGGCTGTTCATTAAACTTTTGTTTATAGTAATTGTACAAACTATCATGTGGGCCAATCACATCTCCATGCGGCAATGTGTAGGAGAGGTACATAAAGAAAGGTTTGTTGCCTTGTTCTTTAATGTATTGCACCGCCTGTTGATGAATTAGTGCAGCAGAATAAATTGAATCATATGTTTTGTTGAAGGGAAGATCAACCTTGTCATGATTCTTCCAGAGATAAGGCGGATAGAAATCATGTGCTAAACTCTGATCGTTATAACCATAAAACAAATCGAAACCTTTTTTATTCGGATCACCACTGTTCTGGTTGAAGCCCATTCCCCATTTACCAAATGTTGCAGTGGCATATCCATTTTGCTGTAAATAGTTGGCAAAGGTCTTAGTTGACTCGGGTAATGGTGTTTGGCCTTCCGGTGCAAATTGTTTGTTGCCACGTATAGGGGTATGACCTGTATGCAAACCCGTCATCAATGATGCACGTGAAGGAGCGCATACAGATGTGCCTGAATAAAATGAAGTAAACTTTTTTCCTTTGGCTGCAAGCGCATCAAGATGTGGGGTTTCTATTTTTTGTTGACCATAACAACCGATCTCGCCATAACCCAGGTCATCAGCAAAAATGAAAATAATATTTGGCTGTTGCGCAAATGTTGAAGAACTGTTTAAGAAGCAAATTGTAAAGAGTATAGAGAAAATAGTTTTCATTTTATTTCACAGACGTTTAAGAGTTGATGAAGTTAGTTGTTTAATGAAACTTTCATCAACCCCATTTCAGTTTTATTAGTAAACGGAACAATAAAATAGTTGTCGCCAGCAGTTTGCAGCAGCGACAGCATAAAGTTGAATTGATCATAAACACGAATGGGAAGAGTGTTGAAGTAGCCATTTTCATTTGGGTAAATCAAAAGCAATCCTCTTTTCTTTGCAACAAGTTCCTGCACAAGTAACAGGTAAGATGTGTTGTGCATCACAAACTGGGCATAAGGTCCAGGATGAATTTTATAGTAGTTGCCATTGTTTTTTTCAACACTGTCCTTTTGTTTTTCCAATTTGTTATTGAGTAATGTCATTCGCACGGCTGTTGGTGCTGAAGTGTAATAAGAATAATCGTAGGATTGTGTATACATGAAATCAGGATCAAGGTTAGAGTAAATATCTTTACTCACCTTCACTCCTGTTTTTCTGTTAGTTGGGCCAAGTGAAAAATGAAGCCAGCCGTTGGTTTTATTTTTTTCAACAATAAAACTGGATGCAGTATTATCCTTAAAAACATCCGGCAGAATGCTTATTGGTGCGACCTCATTCAATGAATTGTTTAAATGTGCCATAAAAACTCCGGGCCTTACACCTCTGTAGCCGGGAGGAGTTTGAAGCAGTGAATAAATAAATGTGCTTGAATCTGTGCTGTTGTAGCGAATTGTTGGAGAGACATAAAGATATTTTCCGCTTTCAAATTGCTTCGACAAAATATCACCTGATGCACAGTTGATCTTTAAGAGAGTTAGTACACTTGATCCGGCTTCATCTTGTGATGTTTTTACAACAAACAGATTGTTGTTAACCAATGTTACCTCTTTTAATTGATCAGTATGCATGTTGAAAGGGAAAATTAATTTTGTAACCACTTCGGCTTTTCGTTCAGTCTCAAGTTTTACAATGGTGCTTTTAATTTTTTTGATGTTATTGTAGTAAGTATGTGAAACCAAAAAGAAACTATTATCAATATTAAATAACTGAAAAGTGGCTTTGCTCTTGTTCCATGATGAATCAGCCGGATCGTTTACGAGATAGGAAATGTCGCTGATGGCTCCATTACCATATATCTTTAAAAGCTGATGCTTCGATGGCCGTTGGGTATGTACATACAACACATAGTACTCCTTCATTTTGAGAAGCATGAGACTTGAATTTTCCGCAAGCTTAATATTCAGTTCACGTGTAGCTTGCAGTTGCAATTGATCGTTGAAAACATGAATGGCAGGCTTTTTAACATTGCTGAAATGAATGAGATGATGAAAGCCATTAACATCAGCAATTAATCGCATGTCACCGCCGTCGGGTGTTTTTAAAACGCTTTTACTGTATTGTATTTTTTGTGCTGCACTGATCTTGCAACACAAAACAATTAATATGGTAAGCAGTCGGTAGTAGTTCATATTAAAAAGAATAGCCCGGTTTCATAAAAATAACCGGCAATTTCTAAATGATCTGTTACAATTGGTCCGGCAATTTATTTCACAGCTTCATAAATTTCAACTTCTATTATACTTAACCTTCCTTTACTGTTGGCATCATTCCGGCTTACGCCATCATCCAGCTTCTTGCCTGACACTTCTGTTGAAGTTTCGCCGGTTAAATTACTTGATTTTACTAATTCGATCTTCAGCTTCTTACCGGTCAATCGTTTGCACACAATAGTACAATAGCCAAGGCTTGTTGGGGTATTGCCGTTAAATACTTCTTGTCCATCAATTGAAATGCGTATCGGGTAGCTGCGTGAGCGAAAATTATTAAGTTTTAGTGTAACCTCACTGATGGTTGCTGGTTGTTGCAGTTCATATTCGATCCATGCAGTTGATAAGTTGCCATCGTTATACCAATCAGTCAATTCGTTGTCATCAAAACTTGCAAATGCACTGTCGCTCTTTGATCCTGCAGTTGCTTTTATAATCGTCAACGCATTTCTTTTTTGCACAAACGATGGAGTAGAAGGAGTGGGGCCACGTTGCAGGTTGCCTTTTAAACCGAACGATGGTAATTGTTTACTGAGCCCATTATTTATAAGTACTGCAGTTGACTGCAATTGCAGAGAAGCAGGTTTTAATCCATCAGCAGTTGCCATGAGTTTTATTTGTCCGGCTTTTGTTGTTGAACGGATGAGTACACGGTTCACACCGTTTTCGACAGGAAGTTGTTTAGAAAGAATATAATTATCTTTCCCTTGTGCCATACCGCCTCTCCATTCTGCTTCACCTTCCAGTTTAAAGTTGATCATGTTCATAGCAATGGGGCAACGCTGACCATTTGCATCAATTACTTCTACTTCCACTAACGCCAGATCATGTCCATTCGCCTGCACACCTTTTGGATGAGTGATTGCTGTTAAACGAAGTGCAACAGGTTTACCTGCTGTTGTTTTTTGTGTGCTGCAGAGTTGTTTGCCATTTGCATCGTAGCCAACTGCTTTAATGCTTCCTGTTTGCCAACGCACTTGCTTAAACGTAAACTGAAAATGATTGCTTTGCTCACCAAAGCCTAATGATTTTCCGTTGACGAATAGTTCTACTTTATCAGCAGATGAGATCACAAAAAGATCCTTCACTGTTGTATCTGTATAATTCCAATGACCAATAATGTGAATGCCCGGTTTTTCTACATCAACCCAACCATCCCACATAATTTTATGCGCATAGAAATTTTCTTTGATGATGCGCAATGCATCTACTTCACCACTTCTTCTGTAATTTTCTGCACCACGATGATGTGTGTTTGTTTCAGAGAAAACAATGTTTACACCACCGGAATTTACACGTTTACCTGTACCGGGACGTTCTTTCCAGAAATCGTACCAGCGTGCAATGTTTTCTAATGCATGCGATTCCATGTTGCGGTTATAAACTTTTGCAGGGTCACCTTTATGCAAAGGGCCATCGCCATCTTTATGATAGGGTGGAGAATAATCATCCCAATACTTACGCAAACCTTCATCTCTTGAATACTCCATCGCCCACACAGGAATGTTTGCGCTTTTGTTAACGTACAACATTTCGCCACCATACTCAGCTGTTTTGCTGTCGAGCATTTCCCTGCTGCCGATGGCACGGCCACCAAACGGATCATATGCATCACGTATGGCTTTCATTTCTTTCATGTGTTGTTCACTGATGCTTTCATTGCCACATTCGTAAAAAATAATACTTGGATTGTTGCGGTTGTAAATAATTGCATCACGCATAACAGTTTTGCGTTGTTCCCAGCGTGTACTTGTTACATCTTTTTCGGCATCACCTGCAGGCATTGCCTGCATCAACCCAACACGATCACAACTTTCCACATCCTGTTTCCATGGCGTGATGTGCATCCAGCGTACAAGGTTGCCATTGCTTTCCACCATCAGTTTATTACTGTAATCACTCAACCAGGCCGGCACACTCATGCCAATGGCAGGCCATTCGTTTGATGTGCGTTGTGCATAACCATGCACTTGTATCACACGGTCATTTAACCAGATCATACCATCTTTAAATGCTGTTTTGCGGAAACCTGTTTTTGTAACAACAACATCCACCACTTTATCATTAATCAGCAAACTTGTTTCCACATCATACAAATAACCGTAACCCCAGCTCCAGAAATTAAGATTGGATGCATCGGCAGATGAAGTGATCGTTTTAGTTTCGTTTGGCTGAATAGTAATTGGAGCAGATGAAAATGTTTTCACCAAAAGTCCATTCATATCTTTCACTGTAACCGCATACGAAACCGTTTGCTCTTTACCTGATTCATTCTTTACTTCAGATGAAGCAACAATGGTTGCTTTCCTTTTTTTAATATCAAAGTCTTTGGCGTAAATGTATGTGCCTGTAGTGCCAAGATTATTATACAGTGGCAATGTTTGGTAAACGTTTCCTGTAATATGCAGGAATACATTTCTACTAAGACCGCCATAATTCGCATTGAAATTCTTATCGATCCATTGGTATTTTGTGTTGGTTGCTTTTTCACGGTATTCCCAACTGTTATCGGTGCGCACAGCAATTATGTTTTCTTCGTTACCAAACTTCAACAACTTGCTGATGTCGTAACCAAAAGCAGTTACACCATTTTCATGCAAGCCAACGTACTGACCATTTACATAAATGGCAGCAGCTTGTCTTACACCTTCAAATTCAATAAACACTTTTTGTCCTTTTGCATTTACGGGCAGTTTGAATTTCTTCCTGTACCATGCAATGCCTGTTGAAAGATCAACGATATCTTTTTGAAAGGCATCATCTTCATTCCATGCATAGGGGAGTGTTACTGATTTCCATTTTGAATCATTGTATAACGGAGAAACAGCAGCTGAATCGTCACCAACAAATACTTTCCATTCAGGATTGAAATTGTGTTTCACACGTTGACTGACTGAAGAAGTTGCAGCAATGATCATTGCTGCAAATAAGACGAATCGTTTCATTGTACTTATTTCAGTTTATAAATCTCAGTACCAGCAAGGAGAAAACAGCCTAAGCCATAATCTTCAAAATCGGGTGTACTTGTATATGAAACGGGTTGACCGTCTTTTGGTTCTTTACCTGTGCCTTGAACATAGCCTAATTTGCCATCGGGGTGTACAGCTTCTTTGCACATTGCATTCCAAGCTTTTGCAATTGATGATTTGTATGTTTTTTTATCGAGTATACTGTTGTTAATACCCCAAGCAAAACCATAAATGAATAATGATGTGCCTGAAACTTCTTTACCAGCAAAGTTGTTTGGATCATTTAAGCTTACATTCCAATAACCATCTGCACGTTGTGATGGCAACAAAGCTGCACACATATCTTTAAAGTCCTGTAAGTATTCGTTGTAATGCGGATCAGTTTTTGGTAATGCTTCCAATGTTTTTGCTAAAGCAGCAACAACCCAGCCATTGCCACGGCTCCAGTAACAATCATCGCCATTTGGTTCTTTATAAGGTGGAACAAAATCTTTATCTCTCCACCAAAGTTTTTCTGCCTGGTTGTATAACCCATTGCCACCATGTTTGTATTTGGTGAAGGCGTACATTTCATACATGCGGCTGAAATAGTTTGTATCGTTATACAGGTTACCGAGTTTCACAAACACCGGCATTGCCATTTGTAATGCATCGATCCAGTTCCAGTCATCCACTTTTTTTGTGATCATCATCGAATCGATGGATGCTTTAATATCTTTTACACGTTCAGGGTTTTGTTTGTTATCGATCAGGTACATATCAATATATGTTTGTCCGCAACATTGGTTATCAGCATTACGGGTTTTAATACCGCCACGTAAACCCCATTTATGTTTCTCGCCCCATTGTAATGCGTAATCGTAATATG
This sequence comes from Lacibacter sp., assembly GCA_036675885.1. GTDB lineage: Bacteria > Bacteroidota > Bacteroidia > Chitinophagales > Chitinophagaceae > Lacibacter. Next base: position 8,823 of record JAKFDY010000141.1, read on the forward strand.
CTTTTTGTTTATCGACGCTGTACAAAGCCATCAATCCTTCATAATAAACTGCTCTTGTCCAGATATTACTCGGCCGTTCGATGTTGGTGAAAATAGTTTTACCTGCATCTGGCCATTTGTTCATGAAATACTGGTTGGTGAGTCGGAGTGTCTTCAGTATTTTTTTCTTTGCCGGAATTTTTTGAGCTGATGAGGTTAGCGTTAAGGCACAAAACAACAGCAGATAACTCATTCTTTTTAGCATAGCAGCAATGTTAATTAATTAAGCCTCAATGTTAGTTCATTAATGGATGTATAGCATCCTGCTGTATCCTGAGTTAAAGTGTCATCTTGCTTTACTTTATGACACATCAGTAAATATCCTGAATAAGATTCTTTATGTCGTTTAAAAAATATCAACAAATTTTTGCAGCTTATATAGTTCAACTTTTTAAAGTTACGGGAACGATTGCGTAGAAAAGCTGCCATTAACAGGACGGTGCAGGATACCGTCGCTTTAGAAATCTTCTATTTTTAAAATCCATTAACATTATAATTGCTGCTATATGAAAGTAAAAAATCAGGTGCGCTCCTGCGTACTGCTATTGCTGTCATTTGTATTTATCTCCACTTCTTTTTCACAAAACACATTTAAAGTTTCAGGTAAAGTAACTGATGATGCTGGCAGAGCTGTTTCTGGTGCAAGTGTTTTAGTGAAGGGAACAACAATTGGTACAACTACAGGTACTGATGGTGGTTTTGAATTAAATGCTCCTTCGGGAAAATCGGTTCTGATTATTTCTTCAGTTGGTTATACCGACCAGGAAATTGATATTAATAACCGTGCAACAATCAATGTATCATTAGCAACCAGCGCATCTACTACTTTGGAAGATGTGGTGGTTGTAGGTTACGGTACACGTAAAAAGAGCGATGTAACTGGTTCTGTAGCAGGTATCAACCAAAAAGATATCCGTTCACGTCCTGTGACCAATGCGTTACAAGCCATGCAGGGTAAAGTAGCCGGTGTGGATATTACGTCCAATGAAAGGCCAGGCCAGATTGGTAGTATTAATATTCGTGGTGTACGTTCGCTCACTGCGTCTAACACTCCACTCTTTGTGGTTGATGGAATTCCTTTAACCACAGGAGGTATTGATTATATTAATCCGAACGACATAGAGTCAATTGATGTGTTAAAAGATGCGTCTGCCACTGCTATATTTGGATCAAGAGGAGCCAATGGTGTAGTAATTGTTACCACTAAACAAGGTAAAGCGGGAAAACTGCAATTAAGTTTCAACACTTCGGTTACTACAGAAAAAATAGTGGATTTTGCACCGTCGATGTCGGCTGCAGAAGCTATCGAATTTCGTCGTTGGGCATATCATTATTCAAACACAGCTGCATATCCAAGAGGTGATAATCCTACTATAGCTAATGACAAAGTAATATTTGCGGCTTCAGCAGATCCAGCGGCGTGGGCTAATATCGAGAGAGGCTGGGTGGGAGGTAAATGGGATGGCTCAAAAGTTATAACTACGGATTGGAAAGGTTTAGTATCTCAAAGAGGTCTTACGCAGGATCATACATTAAGTGTTAGCGGAGGTACTAATAAAATGAAGGCTTATGCTTCTTTTGGATATTTGAATAATAAAGGCACATCAATTGGTCAAAAATTTACAAGGTATTCCAGCAAAGCAAGTGTAGATATCCAGGCTACGGATTGGTTTTCCATGGGGATTAACATGAATGTAACCCAGAGTGTGCAGGAGTTTGGCCAATCAAATGGTTTTATTGGATCATTTGTGGGAAGCCCGGCTACAAGTATTTACGAATCTGCAAGAAGATTGTACACATACGCAGTTCCTTACGATGCTACGGGGGCAAGGGTTATTTACCCTGGCGGCGATGTGGCATTTAAAAACGTAGTAGAGGAATGGAAGTATAACCAGGATCAACGTAAGACACTTCGTGCTTTTGGAAGCTTATACGCACAGGTTGATTTTGGTGGAATACATTCCATTTTAAAAGGATTAAAATACAGGCTTAATGCAGGTACAAACTATATTACCACCCGTTATGGTTATTATGAAGGGCGTGATTTCGACAACCAACTCGGTTATGCCAGTGTGTCCAGTTCAGAAACAAATAGCTGGGTGCTTGAAAATATTCTCACCTATACCAAAGATTTCGGTATGCACCATCTTGATTTTACAGGTGTGTACAGCAGTCAGCAACGATCTTATTTTAAATCGGCTACTGATGGATCAGGTTTTATTAATGATGAATTATCTTTTTATAATATTGGGGCTGCTACTACTGTTAGTGGTGGTTTTATTACAAACGATATAAGGGGTTCTTACAGGGATAAATACAATATTGCTTCTCAAATGGGAAGAATCAACTATAGCTACAACAGTAAATACCTGTTAACCGTAACTGCACGTCGTGATGGTTCTTCAGTAATGGGTGCTAATACAACTAAATATGGTTTGTTTCCTTCGGTAGCATTAGGCTGGAACATCAGCCGTGAAAACTTTATGAACAGGATTGAGTTTATTAACAACTTAAAAATCCGCAGTTCATATGGTGTAACAGGTAACGAGGCAATTACTGTTTACCAAACTATTACAACCGATGCATCGGTTCGTTATCCGTTTACAGGAGTGGGTAATATTGGTGTTGTGGCCAGCAATCTTGGTAATGCCAACCTGCATTGGGAAAGTTCAAAAACATTCAACGTTGGGATTGATTTTGCCATACTCAAGAACAGGATTAATGGTACAGTTGACTGGTATCAAACCAACACAGTCGATATATTGCTGAGAAGAAGTTTGCCGATTATAACCGGTTACAGTTTTGTGTGGGATAACCTGGGTAAAACTCAAAACCGTGGTATTGAAGTAATGATCAATTCTGATAACGTAGTTACCAAACATTTCAAATGGAGTTCCTCTGCAAACTTTTCTGCCAACAAAAACAAACTGGTTGAACTTTATGGCGATGGAAAAAATGATGTAGGTAACAGGTGGTATCTTGGTCACCCCATTAGTATCATTTACGATTACAAAATGGTGGGCGTTTGGCAGGTTGGTGAAGATGCATCTGGCTGGGATCCGGGTGTAGCTCCGGGAAGCCTGAAATTTGCTGATATTAACGGAGATAAAAAAATTGATGCCAACGACAGAACGATACTGGGGCAAACTGCACCCAAATGGATTGGCGGATTAACCAACACATTCCAGTATAAAGATTTCAGTTTGAATATTTTTATCCAAACATTCCAGGGGGCACTGAAAAATAATGTTACTCTTACATATGCCGATGAAGCCGGACGTATGAACATTCCGCAGGAAACAGGTTACTGGACAGCAACGAACAAGAGCAATACCCGCCCTGCTTTGTCTTATACCAATACCAGGGGATATGGATATGCTTCTGATAACAGCTATACAAGAATTAAGGATGTAACCTTCAGTTATAATTTTCCAAAAGAAGTTCTTGAAAAAATCAAGCTTACAAACCTTACAGTTTATGCAAGCGGCAGAAACCTGTACACATTTACCAATTGGATAGGTTGGGATCCTGAACATAACTATTCCTTCAGGGGATCAGGTGACTGGTCGAATAATTATCCGATTACAAGACAGATTGTGTTTGGTGTAAATGTTACACTCCGTTAATTGGTCATTTTTAAACTTTATTACAATGAAGAAAAATAAATTCATCCTGCTCACCTTAATCATTTCGATGCAGGTATTTTATATCTCCTGCAAGAAAGATTTTCTTAAGGAAGAATTGTACTCGAGCTACTCACCGGTAACGCTCACCGATTCGCTGGGTTTTGAAGCATCAGCAGTTGGTTTGTACAATCATCTCAGCACATTTTTTTCCCACAGTGGTCCACAGGGATGGCCAAGCGTATGGCATGCCGGTACAGATATTGCTTTTGTTCCCCCAAGTCAGAAACAGGGAATTGAAGTTCCTTATTACGATTACGCACAGTTGATTTCAACAGATGAAGCAGCTTCTTATACCTGGAGTTGGGCTTACAGAATGATTAATAATGCCAACATTATTATAAAAAACGCAGAAGACCCATCTGTAACCGGTATGAGCGAAGCAAACAAAAAAAGCATGAGTGCCGAAGCAAAATTCTTCAGAGCTTATGCATACAATATCCTTGCAACCTGCTATGGCAAAGTGCCATTGATAACCGAGCCTTTAACTGCTCCTAAAACTGATTTTACAAGAGCGCCTTTAGATGATGTAAACAACCTGACCATTGCTGATTTGGTTTATGCAGCAGCTAATCTTCCTGAACCAGGTGCTTTTAATTCAAAATTAAATGCTAACGGCAAACCCACTGCAAGAGCAAACAAGTACCAGGCAATGCAGTTATTGGCTGAAGTATATATCAGGGCCGGCAAACCTGCCCTTGCAGAAGCACAATGTGATGCTATTATCAACAGCGGCAAATATGCGCTTACCACTACACGTTATGGCGTTAAAGCATCTGTTAACGGCGATTATTTTAATGATATGTTCTGGTATGGAAACCAGCGCCGCTACCAGGGAAATAAAGAAGCGATCTGGGTTATGGAACAGGAAAATCCCACTACTGTTCCGGGCGGTATTACCAATAATCCGCAGCAACGCCGTAACTGGGGTGCTGCTTATTACCAGATTACAGGAATGACCATTTGTGATTCATTAGGTGGAAGAGGTATTGCCCGTATGC
>JAKFDY010000142.1:0-1665 GCA_036675885.1 Lacibacter sp.
CATATGTTAATCCACGCTCCATACACTCGTCGATGGAGTAACGGGGTGGATCAATAAAGTAATCAAGAAACTCCAGAACGAAAATGTTACGTGTATCAGTGATAGGAAAGTTTTCCTTGAATACACGGAATAACCCTTCAATGTTACGTTTGTCAGGAGTAGTTTCTAACTGAAAATACTCTTTAAAAGATTGAATCTGGATACCTAACAGGTCTGGAATTTCTGCGAGGTGTTTTACTTTTCCGAAATTAATTCTCTTGTTTGCTGCAACTCTTGATGAAGACATATGTTCTTACCGGTTTTTAAGTTTGTGCACACGAATAGCTCACCGTCTTTATACAAAGACAAGTAAATTGATTTTCAGTTATTTATGACTGTAATTGGGCGCCAACTTGCTATTCAGCCTAAATTTAGGGAGGCAAAGTTAGTGATATTGTGTGTTGGAACAAAATTTGATTGCGGTCATTTGTCCCCGTTTTGTCAGAGTTGGGAAAAGTTGGCAGAAATCCGAAGTATTCATTTTCTTCAGGAGGCAGTTTGAGCGCCTTTAATACGGCGTAACATGCCTTTACCCAGTCTTAATCCTTTCCTTTTGCCTTAATTTTTTGTAACGCCTCTTCCATTTCTTTTACCTTTTCGGGGTATTGAGCCGCAAGATTATTTTTTTCGCCCAAATCGTTGCTCAGATTGTATAGTTGCGGAAGAGATGAATTGGCAGATTCTATTTCGGTATAGCGAAGTACTGCGGGACCGGCTACCGGGCTGATGTATTTCCAATCACCCACAATAAGCGACAGTGCTCCACCCTGCTCTACATAAGCAGAACGTCCTGTTTTACTTTTACCAAGAAAGGCATTGAGATGGTTTTCACTATCCATTGCATCTCCGGCAGGAATGCTTTGTTTAAACATGGCGGCAAATGAAGCCAACAGATCAACCTGGCTCACCAATGCAGGTGAAACAGTTGGTTTAATTTGATTTGGCCAACTGATGATAAAGGGAACACGTGTCCCGCCTTCAAACGCACTGTACTTGCCACCACGTAACGAACCTAATGGTGTGTGTCCATTTAACTCTGTAACAGCTCCATCCTGGTAGCCATCATCTAATACAGGACCATTATCGCTCGTAACAATAATGATGGTATTCTTTTCAAGGCCGGCAACTTTCACTTCTTTCATGATCTCTCCCACTAACCAATCGAATTGCAGAATCGCATCACCCCTGTAACCTAATCCACTTTTCCCCTTGAACATAGTTGCCGGCATGCGTGGCACATGTGGTTCTGTTGCACCAAAATAAAGAAAGAATGGTTGCTGTTTATTTGCAGTGATAAAGCTTTTTGCCTTATTCAAAAAGGTGAAGGTTAATTCCTCATCGGTCCATCTTGCTTTTTTGCCGCCACTCATGTAACCGATACGACCAATGCCATTTACAATTGTTTGATCATGACCATGCCCCGGTGCCGCTTTCATTTTCAATAATTCAGGATTTTCTTTTCCTGTCGGTTCATTACCCACTTTTTGATTGTAACTCACTTCTATCGGATCTGTTGATTCTAATCCAACAACATAATGCTTTTCGAGGAAGACAGTAGGCACAAGATCGGCTGTTGCAGGAAAAATGAATGCATAATCGAAGCGAACTTCATTTGGGCCAGGCTTC
>JAKFDY010000143.1:0-3447 GCA_036675885.1 Lacibacter sp.
AATGTACACCATCCTGTGGTTTCAGGTATCTGTAAAAAGCTGTTATGTCAACAATACTGGTAACTATAAAAGATTTTCTACGTAAATAACTTTTGCACAAAAGTAGTTTTACATAACCGGTTTGTTTGCTTTGGCATGGTTTTTTGAAGTATATGTTTATAAATCATATACTCATGAAAAAAACAATGGCCTTATGTTCGTTAGTATTACTTGCTTCAGCATTGTTATTTGTTGCCTGCAAGAAAAGTAAAAACAGTACTGAATTAAAAATCAATCTTACGGATGCACCGTATGATGCGCAGCAGGTAAATGTTGATATTAAAGAAGTGAATGTAAATTTCAACGGCGATTCCACAGGCTGGATAAAACTTGAAACAGCAGCCGGCATTTATGATCTGTTGAAATTGCAGAATGGAGTTGATACATTTCTTGCAGCAGGAACTGTGCCAACTGGTACCCTCAAAGAATTACGTTTGGTATTGGGAACACAAAACACAATTATGATTGATAGTGTTATTTATCCTTTAAGTACACCAAGCAGCCAACAAAGTGGTTTAAAAATAAAAATGAACCGTAGTCTTGCAGTTGGTCTTGATTCTTTGCTTATTGATTTTGATGCCGCACTTTCTATCAGCAAGGATGGAAATGGGAATTATATTCTACACCCCGTGTTAAAACTAAAATAGGTTTTCGTTCTATATATATCAGAAAGCGACACCTGTAAGTGTCGCTTTTTCATTTTAACCACAATCGGAACGAAAACAGCAGCCACGACTGGATGCATGTGTGAAAGTTGTAAGAGTATCATCAGATGATGTAATGAATTTACAGCCAATGAAACTCATATTTGTAAGACAATATTAATCTTCACAACTAAACACTATTATCATGGAAAAAAATCAAACAACCAAAGAAAATAAAGAAGATACAGCAAATGCTTTGAAACAAAAAACGAATCAGGATTTCAATGGCAAGAAACCTTTACCTAATGACCCGGATTTGAAGGAAGAAAAACCTGAAACAGAAGTGCCGGGTATTGGTGATGATAAAAAAAAGAATCCCGGTGAAATAATTGGAGAAAATGAAAAAAAAGGTGGTGCTGCCGAGAAGTATAAGCCTGAGCCGCCTATAGAAGACGAACCGATTAATCCATTACCGGAAAAAGGTATTGAAGGCGATTCTGATGCTCCAACTATCGTTACCAAAGAAGATGGCAAAGTTTTTTGATAAACAATTTCACTCAGCACCTGCCTTCAATTAAGATTAAACAATTGCAATAACCTTAAATGTTAATATCATGAACATAACAAAATACATCAGCATACTGCTTATTGCAATGACTTCCATGTTGAGTTCATGTCAACTGGTGGAAGGTATCTTTAAAGCTGGTTGGGGTTTGGGATTTTTATCGTAGTCGCCATTATTGGTCTTATCCTCTTTTTAATCTTCCGTATTGGAAGAAGTAAAAAGCCATGATGATAAGAGTCAATAAAGGAATTCGATGTCCTCTATTTCAATTAAGTAAAAACGATTCTCAACAATTAAAAACTTACATTATGCAAAAGAGAACTGACAGTGATGCTAAAAAAAAGACCGTTGCAACCGGAAAAACTCAACAAAATGGAATGCATTCATCACAGCTCATGAAATTATTTGAAAATGAGTTGAAAGATATTTTTTGGGCTGAGAAAGCTTTGATAACAGCTATTCCTAAAATGATTGCAAAAGCAACATCGGAGGAATTGATTGCTGCATTGGAAAGCCATCTTGAAGAAACGAAGGAGCAGGTAAAACGTGTGGAACAGGTTTTTAACTCAATTGACATGAAGCCGGTAGCAAAAAAATGTGAGGCAATGGCAGGCTTAATGAAAGAAGCCGAGGCTATAATTGACGAATGCGAACCGGGTGCCATGTGCGATGCCGGTATTATAGCCGGGGCTCAAAAAATTGAGCATTATGAAATTGCATCTTATGGCACATTGCGCCAGTTTGCAGAAACACTTGAATTAACTGAAGCAGTTAAACTGTTAGAGCAAACATTGGATGAAGAAAAAACAGCCGATGAAAAATTAACCGAGGTTGCAGTAAGTGCTGTAAACGTAGAAGCAGCCGAGCTGGAAGATGTTGATGCAAAATAAAACTGGATAACGAAGTCTATGAATAAACTATTCAGAGGATTAATTGCAGCATATGGCGTAAAAAAATTAGGTGGAGGTTGTTTAAGTACTATCCTGATTTTTATTGTGATCTGGGTTGTTCTTGGAAAATGCAACTAAACATAAGAGCAATAATTTTTAAATCGTGTTTTAAATAAAATATCCTGCGTTATTTAACGCAGGATATTTTATTTAAACTACTTCGCTTCTATATGTTAAGCCATCATCTCTTCCTTCGCTACTTTACTGTAATCATCAGCAAGTTTGCGTTGCACTTCAAATGGCAATGGCTCATACTCCAGGAAATGCATACGGAATTTTGCACGCCCCTGTGTAAACGAACGCAGGTTGCTGCTGTAATCCTGCATCTCTGCCAATGGAACTTTAGCGATCACTTTGGTGAAATGACTTTCAGTATCCATCCCTTCCACCATTGCACGGCGTGTTTGCAGATCGCCAATAACAGCACCGGTGAGATCTTCAGGACAAAGCACTTCTACATGATACATGGGTTCAAGTATTTGCGGATCGGCTTGTTGAAATGCCTGGCGAAATGCCTGTAATCCTGCAATCTTGAAAGAAATATCATTACTGTCAACCGGGTGCATCTTTCCATCAAACACACATACTCTCACATCACGCACATAAGAACCGGTAAGCGGGCCTTCGGTCATTTTTTCCATCACACCTTTTAAGATCGATGGCAGAAACCTGACATCAATAGCCCCACCCACAATACAATTGTAATAAACCAGTTTACCGCCCCATGGCAATTCATGCACTTCCCTGCCACGAACATTCAGATCAGAAGGTTCAGGCATTCCTTCATACCAGGGTTCAATACGTAAGTGTACTTCACCAAACTGTCCGTTGCCACCACTTTGTTTTTTGTGGCGGTACATACTGTCCGCACTTCGGCGTATTGTTTCACGGTAAGGAATGCGTGGACGTGTAAACTTCACTTCCAGTTTATGCTGATGCTCAATTTTCCATTTGGCAACTGCTAAATGCATATCGCCCTGGCAATGGATCAATGTTTGTTTTAACTCCTGAGATACTTCCACTTTAAACGTTGGGTCTTCATGACGTAGATCGTGTAAAGCTGTTGCCAGTTTTTCTTCTTCACCTTTCTTAGTGCTTTCAATTGCCATTGTAAGGTTTGAAGCAGGAAACTCAATGGGAAGTAATTCAATATCTTTTCCTTTTTCGTGCAGTGTATTGTTTACATGCGTGTTGCGGAGTTTCAACGTTGCACCAATATCGCCTGCAGTGAGTTCATTTACCTGTGTGC
>JAKFDY010000144.1:0-7290 GCA_036675885.1 Lacibacter sp.
AAATAAGAACTATCTCATTTTAATAATGCAGAAAGGCGACCATCAACGTGTTCGCCTTTCTGCATTATAATATACAACTCCTGAAACAGTCCTGTCATTATTCAAACGCAAATATGCTTCCGTAGGGCACAAAAAAATCCCTCCGTTAAACGAAGGGATTCCTGAATATGATCTAGTTGAAGATTAAGTTCTGAAGTGAGCGAAAGCCTTGTTGGCTTCAGCCATACGGTGTGTATCTTCTTTCTTTTTGAAAGCACCACCTTCACCCTTGCTTGCACTTACAATTTCGTTTGCTAATTTATCAGCCATGCTGCGACCGTTACGTTCACGGCTGTAACGAACCAGCCATTTGATACTGAGAGAAACTTTTCTGTCAGCACGAACCTCTGCTGGAATCTGGAATGTAGCACCACCAATACGGCGGCTGCGTACTTCAACAGCAGGAGTTACGTTAGCAACTGCCTTCTTCCAGATTTCATAACCGTCTTCGCCGGTTGTTTTTGCAACTTTATCAATTGCATCGTAGAAGATAGTAAAAGCAGTGCTCTTCTTACCTTGCCACATTAAATTGTTTACAAAACGGGTCACCAACGTGTCGTTAAACCTTGGATCTGGTGCCAGCGCTATTTTTTTAGGTTTCGTCTTCCTCATTGTACTATCATTTTAAGGCCCTGAGCGGAGCCGAAGGGTTATTTTTTAGCTTTTTCTTTCTTCGTACCGTACTTAGAACGGCTCTTCTTACGGTCTTTTACACCGGCAGTATCGAGCGAACCACGAACGATATGGTAACGTACACCTGGCAAATCTTTCACACGACCGCCACGCACCAATACAATTGAGTGCTCCTGCAGGTTGTGACCTTCACCGGGGATGTAGGCAATCACCTCAACTTTGTTGGTTAAACGCACTTTCGCTACTTTACGCAAAGCTGAGTTTGGCTTTTTAGGCGTGGTTGTGTACACACGTGTACATACACCTCTGCGAAACGGGCAGCTATCCAGCGCACGGGATTTGCTTTTGGCCCTAATGATTTCTCTTCCTTTTCGTACTAATTGTTGAATTGTAGGCATTCCTTACCTTATTATTTTTCGGACGGCAAAGGTAGGTGTCCTCATTTAAAGTACAAAAAACTTTCTCAGTTTTCTGTCAACATCACTGTAAATAAATAAAATTTTTTAAATGAAATTAATCCTCATAGGTAAGCGTTTAGTCATAAATGCTGAGACCCGGCGCAGAATTATGCGGCTGTTTCCTATAAAATATTGAAAATGAGAACTATATTTGCTCCGGGCACGGCTACACAACCAATATCTCGTTTTTCGTTCAGAAAAGACTGACTTAATATGATAAAACTGAGTGCTGACACAACACCAACACTTTTGAGAAAAACCTGCAAAGTCCTCACCCTGACTTTAATTGCATGTTTTTTTTCCACTTCACTTTGGAGTCAACTCTCTACAGCTTTTAAGGCAACTCCTACCAGCGGATGCGCCCCATTACTTGTAAATTTCACTGATGAATCAACCGGCGGAGCAACAGGCTGGCGTTGGGATCTGGGCAATGGCACTATTTCAACCCAACAAAATCCATCTACTACTTATTTAACTCCCGGTATCTACTCAGTAAAACTTATTATCACGAATGCTTCAGGCAAAGACTCATTAATAAAAACAAATTATATCAACGTAATACAACCTCCACAGGTTGCATTCACCACATCTACAAGCTCGGTTGGCTGTTTTCCACTGAGAGTTCAATTTGTTGATAATTCAGTTGCAACATCGGGTGGAACCATTACATCCTGGGAATGGGACTTTGGCGATGGTACTACCAGCACTGCCCAAAATCCTTATCATGTTTATTACAATAGTGGTAATTATAATGTTGCCTTGAAAGTAACCAACAGCAGCGGCTGTTTTACGTTGTTGGTAAAGCCATCCTTCATTCGGGTTACAACAGGTGTTCGGGCCGATTTCAGCGCCAGCGCTCCTGTTAATTGCAAACCACCTGAAGCAATCACGTTTACCAATTTAACCACAGGCCCCGGAACAGTTACTTATAAATGGGACTTTGGTGACGGAGGCAACTCTACAAACACAAACCCGGTACATACTTATACAACAGCCGGCACTTATAATGTGCGGTTAATTGCAGAAAGTGATCAGGGTTGTATCGACACCATTACAAAAAACAATCAGCTGAGTATTGGCAACTTCAGTTCGAATTTCAGTTTCAGGGATAGTGTGTGTATTGGCGATACGGTGAAGTTTACCAACCAATCAATACCGGTTCCAAATTCTTCTACCTGGTATTTTGGTGATGGCACATCGTCTGTTACCGCCAACCCGATAAAGATCTTCAGTACAACAGGAGCTTATACTGTTAAGCTCGTGAATAATTATGGGAACTGTGTCGACTCTTCAATTAAAACGATCAATGTTATCAGTAACCCTGTTCCAAACATTATAGTAAATGATTCAATTTCCTGTAGTGCCCCTTTTACCGTGAATTTTTCTAACACTACTCCAGGAGCTAAACAATGGTTATGGGATTTTGGTGATGGCTCCATTTCAACACAACAAAACCCATCACATACTTACACTGCAGAAGGAAATTATACAGTTAAACTAACTGTGCAACTTTCGGCCGGCTGTACAGGATCGCTTACAAAAACTAATTTCATCAGGATTCAAAAACCCGTTGTATCAATACTCGGTATGCCAACCGGTGGTTGTTTCCCTTATACATTCAGCCCTGTTCCATCAGTAATATCAGCCGACTCAGTTATTTCCTGGTTGTGGGATTTTGGTGATGGCGGCACATCCACACAACAATTCCCCAATCATCTTTATCCGGGTCAAGGGAGCTACACCATTCGACTAACTGTAACAACAAGAAGAGGATGCACCGAAACGATCACTTACGTTGATGGTGTAAAAACAGGAACAAAACCAACTGCAAATTTTTCTGCTGCTCCGCTTACAAGTTGTGCAGGACAGCCTGTTAGTTTCACCAACTTAAGCACCGGCACACCCGATGCATTTCGCTGGGAGTTTGGCGACAATGGAACCAGCAACCTGCAAAACCCTTCCTACGCTTATAACAAGGCAGGTTTAATGACTGTTACGTTGATTGCTTATAAAAATGGTTGCGGTGATACTGTAACAAAAACAAACTATATCAATATACTACCTCCGGTATCAAACTTTGGAATTGTGTATGATTGTAACACCACTTCTACTGTCGCTTTTGTTGACAGTTCAGTTGGCGCTGTAACACATTTGTGGGCCTTTGGCGATGGCAATACATCAACAGCAATTAACCCAACGCATGTGTATGCAACACCGGGAACTTATACTGTTACGCTAAGTGTAACCAATGGTAGCTGCACCGATACATCGCAACGTGTAGTAAACTTCCTGAACTTCAGTCCAACCATTGTAACAGATCAGAATGCAAAATGCAAATTCCAATCATTTAGTTTTTCTGCAGGCAATGTAACACCTTCTAATATAACATCATGGTCATGGGATCTTGGAGATGGTAATACCAGCAACTCCGCTTCATTCAATCACTTCTATACTGCTATTGGCAGCTACACCGTTAAACTCGTAATAACAGATATAAACGGATGTAAAGACAGTACAACAAAACTGTTGAATGTGTATGGAGCAACGCCTTCCTTCACCGCTCTTCCAAATCCGCAGTGCGCAGGGCAAGCAGTAACGTTTACAAGCACATCTGTAACCGACGGAACTCATCCCATCACAAATTACTTATGGCGATTTGGCGATGGTAATAGTTTAAATGCAAACAATGCAACTGCACAATATAGTTATACCACTGCATCAACTTATTTTCCAAAGCTGATTGTAACCGACTCCTATGGTTGTGTTGATAGTACATTAGGTGGAGCTATACTCGACGTCTTTGAGTCGAAGATTGGCTTTTATGCTGTTGATAGTTTGTCTTGCCCCAATGGCAATGTGCAATTTGTAAATACTTCAACCGGCAGCAACTTAAGTTATACATGGGACTTTGGCGATGGCACTCCAACTTCAACTGCTGTAAATCCTGCTCACAGTTATGCAGCAACAGGCACCTATACTGTGAAGCTCATCGGTCGTGAAGCAATTGGTTGTGTTGATTCTCTTATCAGAACAAATTATATTACTGTTGATGTACCCAAAGCCGATTTCATTGCAAGCGATACATTCACGATTTGCCCGCCATTGCAGGTTCAGTTTACAAATACGTCAACATTTTACAAAACGGTTCTCTGGAATTTTGGTGATGGTAACATATCAACTGCAGCAAATCCATCTTACTCATATGCAATCCCGAACGATTATACGGTTACATTAACAGTAACTTCAGCAGGTGGTTGTACCAGCACCAAACAGATGATCATCCGTGTATTATCAAATACAATTGGTAACCTCAGTTACAATCCGATAACGGGTTGTTTCCCGATGCAGGTAAACTTTGCTGTTACAGCAAATAACAATGTAAAATACCTGTGGGATTTTGGTGATGGTAATACATTGTTTACAACAGATTCAACTGTTGGTTTCAATTATCAATACCCCGGTTTTTATGTACCCAAAGTAATTCTGCAGGATACACAGGGTTGTTTAACACCATTGATCGGTATTGACACCATTAAGATATTCGGATCGAAACCTGATTTTGGTTTTGATAAAACAGTGCTTTGTGATAATGGCACTGTTCAGTTCCGTGATTCATCTGTTACAGCAGATCTTGTAAGCAGTTATGTATGGAACTTTGGTGATGGTAATACAAGTGGCTTGCGTAGTCCATCACATGGATATACCAATACAGGTGCGTATGATGTAACACTCACGATCAACACAGTAAATGGTTGCAGCAATACCATTACCAAACCTCAACTGATAAAGGTTGTACCAACACCACAGTTAAGTATAACAGGAACCACTGTTTATTGCAGCCCGGCAACAGTAAACCTAAATGGCAACCTGATTAATCCTGACACATCAGCCATACAATGGACATGGAAAATTGATAACCGAATTGTTAACACGAAGGATCTATCCAACTTCTCACTTCCTGCTGCAGGCACTTATACTGCGTGGTTAATTGCAACGAACAGCAGTGGCTGCACAGATAGTACTTCAACAACTGTAACAGTAAATCAAACACCAACGATTGATGCAGGTAAAGACACTACTATTTGCATTGGCAACAGCTTTGTATTAACACCATCAGGCGCATCAACTTATTTATGGTCGCCGGGAACTGATTTGAATTGTACCAATTGTACCAACCCTGTCTCTACGCCACAAAATAATATCCGTTATTATGTAACTGGTGCTTCACTCGGTTGCAGTACCGTAGATTCAGTTTTCATTCGTGTGAAGAAACCGTTTACTGTTACAATCAGTGCAAATGACACATTGTGTCTTGGAGAAAACATCCAGCTTGTTGCAAGTGGTGCAGAAAATTACAGTTGGGCTCCACCGGCAGGTTTAAGCAGTACAACTATCGCTAATCCTGTTGCTACACCAACTACAACCACTACTTATACTGTTACCGGTTCAGATAGCAGTAACTGTTTTACCGATACAAGATCAGTTACTGTGTATGTATATGATTATCCAACGGTCAATGCGGGTAACGATACAGTGATCATAGCAGGAACAACAGCACAACTACTTGCAGTAGGTTCACCTGATGTAATTTCTTACAGCTGGTCGCCTTTCAACACGTTGAGTTGTACAACCTGTACGAACCCTGTTGCAAATCCCAAAAACAATACAACATACAAAGTTGAAGTGAGCAATATTGCCGGTTGTACATCTTTTGATGAAGTAACTGTTTTGGTGGGATGCTTAGCCGGACGTATTTATATTCCTAATGCTTTCACTCCGAATAATGACGGAAAGAATGATCGTTTCTTTGTGATTGGTGATGGGGTTGATAAGATCAAACGCATTATTGTGTACGACCGTTGGGGTAAACCGGTTTATTCAAAAGAAAATATACAGGGTAACAACCCTGCTGTTGGCTGGGATGGCACAATGAATGGTTATGAACAGTCGCCGGGTATGTACAGCTATATTGCAGAAGTTGTTTGTGGTGATGGTGCTGTATTTAAAATGCAGGGAACGATTACACTCATCCGTTAATATCGTTTTCATAAATCATTTTGATAGCTGTGGACAACCACAGCTATTTTTTTATTGCAAAAGCAGCTTGAAAACGCTAATTTGTACGAAACCGAATCAGCATGGGGAACAAATGGTTTCTGGTAGCAACAGTTTTTGTTTTGTTGAATAATTTTTGTGCAGCACAGCAAAAACCGAATATCATTTACATTATGACTGATGATCTCGGTTATGCAGATCTCAGTAGTTACGGACGAAAAGATTATCAAACTCCCCATCTCGATAAACTTGCATCGCAGGGAATGAAGTTTACACAGGCGTATGCAGCGGCTCCTGTTTGCACTCCCACTCGCACAGCGTTTATGACAGGCCGTTATCCTGCACGTACTTCAATTGGTTTACTGGAACCATGGGTTCCTTCAAAACGTGATAACAGTATTGGTTTAAACGCAGCAGATCATTCGGTGGCTGCATTGGTAAAAAAAGCAGGTTATGAAACAGCACTCATTGGTAAATGGCATTTAGGTGTCGGGCCATCCTTCTCTCCTCTTGATAATGGGTTTGATTATTTCTTCGGTATACATACCGGTGCAGCTGATTATATTTCGCACAAAGGCGATGGAGGAAAAAATGATCTCTACGAGAACCGGACTCCTGTTTATACAAAAGGATATACAACTGAATTGCTTGGCGCAAAAACAATTTCATTCTTAAAACAAACGCACAATAAACCATTCTTTTTAAGCCTGCAGTTTACGGCACCACATTGGCCATGGCAGGGACCAAACGCCCCTGCGTTACCTGATACTGTTCCAATGAATGCAAAACTCATGTCGTCAATGGGAACAACAGAAGCATTTAAAGCGATGATGAAAAGTTTAGATGACCAGGTTGGTATGATTCTAAAAACATTGGAAGAAACAGGATTGGCTGCAAATACGATCGTGATCTTCACCAGCGATAATGGCGGTGAAAAATTTTCTGACATGGGACCATACGCAAAAATGAAAATGACCGTGTGGGAAGGTGGTGTGCGTGTTCCTGCATTTGTGCGATGGCCCGGAAAAATAAAAGCAAATACTGTATCGAATCAACAGGTGATCACCATGGATTGGACTGCAACCATCCTTGCAGCAGCTGCTGC
>JAKFDY010000145.1:0-2977 GCA_036675885.1 Lacibacter sp.
TAGAAAAAAATCAATGGTTGCACTATGCAGAAGTAATGGTAAACACTTAAGTTTGTGCTTTAACCAATTTCTTAAAAAGCTACTTTGATGAAACTCCATTATCTGTATATAAAAGGTTTTTTTATATTCTGCTCATTTTTATTTCTCTCAACTTTAATACAAGCACAATCGCCGGGTTTAATTGTAAGACCGGCCGGGACGGCAGGACCTGTGGTACTCAATCCTAACCAGGATGTATTTACTTCAGCCACATCTGCGGGCTTTACCACAAGTGATATAACGCAAAGTGAAATACTGTATAAGATCATTAAACCGGTAATGATAGAACCAACAGGTGACCTTGCAACAGGCCCCGATGGCGGGTATTCTGATATTGTGAAAACTGTTGATAACAGCGGTTGTTATATTTACAATGATGGCACAAATCTCTTGTTCCGTTTACGCATTGGCAGTATTGTTAGTGGTGCAAAAGCTTACAACATTTTAATTGATACTGATCTGAAACTTGGTGCATCCGGCTCTTCTGCCGATCCAAATTATGTAGCCCCAACAAACAGTGGAAACGGCAATCCGGGTTTTGAATTAGAAGTGGCGCTTGAAACAGGTACAAATGGACGGGTTGCTATCTATAATGTTGATGGTATCGTAAACCCAACAGCAAGCAATACGTATTCACTTACTACCAATCAATTGATTTCTGTTGCGCTCAGCCGTGAATCAGGTAATGCAGATTACTTCTATGATTTTTTTGTGCCATTGTCGGCCTTAGGTATAAGCGCTTCAACACCTATCCGTATGGTTATATCAACCAATACAAATCCAGGCTCAGCTTTCCAGGGAACACGTTCAGATATTTATGGTTTGAATGATGAGGATTTTTCCAGCACTACAGATGCATGGGAATTTTTAGGTGAGAATACTCCAGGCTTTACATTAGATGATGTTACATCTGGCGGTACAGGCCCTGCTGATGTATGCACTGCTGCACCAACCGTTAATACAGGTATTGCTTCAGGATCAAACGTAAGTATTACCGGTACCTGGACAAGACTTGATGCAACCAAACCATCGACCACTACTATTTCTGTTTATAAAAACGGCGTACTGGCGGGTACTACAACTGCAACAAGTGGCAGCCCCTGGACATATATTATTGCAAGTGTTGCCAGCGGAGATATCATTACAGCAAAAGCGCGATCAAGTGGTGAGAGCATGTGTTTAACAAGTAACAGTGTGGCCGTAACGTCTTGTTCGCCCTCTAATATTTCATCAACTGTCAATGCTGCATTTGGTACCTGCGTCAATAGTCGCAGAGGAATGGCCGGAACAAAAACATCAAATGCTGTAATTAAAATTTACAGCATTGCTGCAGGAAGTTCCCCTGTGTTAGTAGCAACAGACGGATCTCCTTCATCCCCTTCTACTTTCCTGATTACTTATGGATCGCCTACAAATGTTGCCAACACAACCTGGGAATATAACGGGGCAAATAATAGTGGATCAAGTGATCCCTGCAGCGGAGGTCCAAATGATATTACTGATGGTTCCTATTATATTACAATAACAGAATCGGGGAAATGTGAATCAGCTCCCATTTGGGGCTCCTGTGTAAACATTACACAAACGGCTGCACCTACTATTACGCAGACAGTTCTTTATCCGGGTTCAACTATCAGCGGAACTGCAGTAACAGGTGCTACAGTACGTTTATTTGTAAATGAATTTATTGTTGCATCTACAACTGCAGTTGGAAGTGCTTACAGTTTCTCCAATCAAACATTTCAAACAGGTGATGTAATTACAGTTCGTCAGCAGTCAACAGGGCAATGTATAAGTAATGCAGCTACAATTACTGCTACCTGTTTTACAGCAGCACCTGTTATAACAACAGATATTCAAGGTAATTTAACAGCAGGCGCAACAATAGTTACAGGAACATCATCTGAACCTGCTGGCACAACTATCCGTGTGTATAATGCATCAAATGTATTGCAAGGTTCATCTACTGTGCAGGCAAATGGCACATGGTCTGTTACTGTTGCAGCTTTGGTAAGCGGCACAGGTTATTATGCAACAGCGCAAAACGGAAGCTGTTCTGTTAGTGCTAATTCTTCTTCTGCAACAGCAAGACCAGCTACACCTGTTTGCCCAACTATCACAGGTTCGTACATAGAAGGAAATACATCTGTATCAGGATCTATCACTGGTCCGTTTACAGGTACAGTTTATTTGTACCAGGATGGGGGATTGATTGGCACGGCAGCACTCACTGCACAATCAGCATGGACAGTAACTGTGTTAGCATCTAACCCATTATATGCAGGCGGTGTATTAACAGTTGGTGCGCAGGCAACAAACAGCACATTAAATACCGCATGTGGTTCTACTACTACCGTTTCATGTTCTGTTCCGGCAACACCATTAATCAGTCCGTCAACATCAGCGATCTCCGTTGGACAAACAGTTACCTATACTGTTTCTAATACGGAATCAAACGTGTTATATATTGTTGAAGATGCAGGCAGTGGATCAAGTTATGCAACATCAGAATTCGGTAATGGTGGTGCAGAAACAATTACTACACAAACATTCACTTCACCTGGTGTATATAATATTGAAATTGTTGCAGACAAATTATCCGGTTCAGGTTGTTTATCTGTAGCAACAGCATCAATTACTGTTTCAGGTACGTTACCTGTTCAGTTGCTTTCATTCAATGGTCGTTTAATAAACGCACAATCGCAGTTGAGCTGGCGTACAGCCATTGAGATTAATGCAAGTCATTATGTTATTGAAAGAAGTGCAGACGGAATTAGTTTTCTTTCGATAGGTTCTGTAAAGGCAACAGGAAACTCCGTTGCTGAAACTGCTTATCAATTTGTGGATGTATCACCGCTTGCAGCTTTTAATTATTACCGCTTGAAGATGGTGGATGAAGATGGCAAATCAACATACAGTGCAGTTATTAAATTATATA
>JAKFDY010000146.1:0-4786 GCA_036675885.1 Lacibacter sp.
TATTGTGGGCGGAAATTTTGAATGGTATGCATTTGTTTTTTTAACGCTGCTGGCAATGGTGTTTGCACCACGTTATATCGCCAGCAAAGTAAGCACCATGCCTGAGTTCATGGGCAAACGTTACGGCAAAAGCACACAGGATATTTTAGCGGGTTATGCATTGATAAAAATTTTGATCAGTTGGTTGAGCCTTGGTTTATTCAGCGGAGGAATTTTAGTTCGGCAAATTTTAGGCATACCAATGTGGCAATCAACAATAGTGCTGGTTGCATTCTCCGGTTTGTTTACCTACATGGGTGGGTTAAAAGCCATTGCAAAGGTGAATGTGTTTCAAATGATCTTATTGATCATCGTGTCACTAGCATTAACGTTTATAGGTTTGCAAAAGCTTGGTGGTATTACTGCTTTGATTGATAAAACACCGAGCCACTTCTGGAATTTAATTCATCCTGCATCCGATCCCGGTTATCCATGGCATGCGTTGTTGCTGGGCTATCCGGTATCAGCTGTTGCATTTTTCTGTACCGATCAAAGCATGGTGCAAAGTGTATTGGGTGCAAAGAATTTAAAACAGGGACAACTGGGTGTAAACTTCATCGGCTGGTTAAAAGTATTGGCATTGCCCATGTTTATATTGCCGGGTATTTTGTGTTTTGCTTTATACCCTGATCTCGCCGATGATAAATTAGCATACATGACAATGGTCACCAATTTATTTCCATCAGGATTAAATGGGTTGGTTATTTGCGTGTTGATCGCTGTGTTGGTTGCAACCATAGGTTCATCATTAAATGCGTTGAGCACTGTTTTTACAAAAGATATTTATGTCAACAACATGAATCCGAATGCCACTGTCAAGCAACAGATCAATGTTGGGCGATACACGGTAATTGCAGGTTGCGTGCTGGCGGTATTAATGGCCATTGCCTTTGATAATATCCAAGGTAAAACACTGTTCGATATTTTTCAATCCATCTTAGGTTACCTGGCGCCGCCATTAGCAGTTACATTTTTATTGAGTGTTTTCTGGAAACGTACAACCAAGCTCGCTGTGAATCTAATTTTATCAGTCGGCTCTGCCTTTAGCTTGTTTGTTGGAATGCTCAACTTGTGGATCTTACCTCCCGATGCAGCAACAGGTGAAAACACATGGTGGCCGCATTATTTTCTCATCTCGTTTTATATATTCCTTGTTTTGTTTGTAGCAGCCATCGTCATTTCATTGGTAGATAAAAACAAAGTAACTGCAGCAATTGAAACAGCGCCCTTACCAAAAACCGATAAGCAGGTAAAAATTCTGTTTGTTTTATTAGGACTTGTTATACTATCTCTTTACATCATTTTTAACGGACATTAAATATGGAACAATTAAAAGTTAAAAATCGAAAGTCGAAAGTGAAAAATAACCACCAATCAGTTGGGCTATTATTCAGAAGAGTGGCTGTGCTTTACTTTCTACTTTTTACTTTTCATTTTTCACTTTCGGCTCAAACCTGGATCTGGTATCCCGGCGATTTTGAAATTAATCTTTCAAACAAAGTACAGAACCGTCGCACAGAACGTGGAACTTTCTTTCCTGTGTTCTGGAAAATGGATAATCATTATGTGTTGATGGATTTTCATAAAGTGTTCGATGTGTCTGCACCCGAAACTGTAGATATTTATGTAGAAGGTGAATACAATGTAAAGCTCGATGGTAAAGCATTTGAAGGAAGCCCGAAACGCATTACTGTTCCTGCGGGTAAACATAAGATCAATATCAAAGTATTTAACCAGGCCAATGTGCCTGCAGTTTATGTAAAAGGAAAAACAATTGTATCGGATGCTTCATGGCTCGTAACATTCGAAGATAAAGAATGGATCGATGAAACAGGAAAAACATCAGACATCTCTGCAACCAAATGGCTCAATGCAGGGGGCTGGAATTTTAATTCACCCACACAATTACCTTCACAATTTACGTTGCCGACCAAAAAACAATCAGCAGTTTCAACGATAAAAGCAAAGAACTCAATGCTGGTTGATTTTGGAAAAGAAACACTCGGCTTTATCAAGCTGCATGGCTTAAAAGGAAAAGGCAAGTTGTCGGTATATTATGGTGAATCAAAAGAAGAAGCTTTGTCAACTGAACATTGCGAGGCACTGGACAGAGTGGAAGTAAGCAATGCAGTTAAGAAAGATCAAACCATGAAGCTGTCGAAAGCTTATCGTTTTGTAAATGTGCAATACGATGCGGCTGTAACACTCGACTCGGTTTCCATGCTGTATGAATATGCCGATGTAAAGCAACGTGGAAGCTTCACCTGCAATGATGCAGAGATCAACCGTATTTATGACGTGGCGAAATACACATTCGAATTAAACACAAGAGAATTCTTCATCGATGGTATCAAACGTGACCGTTGGGTATGGAGTGGCGATGCGTACCAAAGCTATCTCATGAATTATTATCTCTACTTCGATAAGGAAACTGTGACAAGAACAATTTATGCCTTGCGTGGTAAAGATCCTGTGACAGGTCATATCAACACCATCATGGATTATACCTTCTACTGGTTCCTCGGTATTTACGATTACTATCTCTACACAGGCGATAAGAGTTTTATTGTACAGAACTACGACCGCATGAAAACGCTGATGGATTATGTGTTGGCTCGTCGTAATAAAGATGGCCTGATGGAATGGATGCCCGGCGACTGGATCTTTATCGACTGGGCTGCTGGTCTCAGTAAAAAAGGTGAAGTAAGTTTTGAACAATTGTTATTGGCCCGCAGTCTTGAAACAATGGCATTATGTGCCAATATTGCCAATGATAAAGATGCAGCTGCACAATACAACAAGCTTGCTGTTGATATGCGTAGTAAATTATTCAGCATTTACTGGAACGATACAAAACAGGCATTGGTGCACAGCCGGATCGATAGAAAACAAACAGAAAATGTAACACGTTATGCCAACATGTTCTCCATCTTCTTCGATTATTTCAATCAGCAACAAAAGCAGGCAGTAAAAACTTCTGTGTTGCTCAATAATAATATTCAGAAGATCACTACACCTTACATGCGTTTCTACGAACTGGAAGCATTGTGTGCAATGGGCGAACAGAATTATGTGTTGAAAGAAATGAAAGACTATTGGGGAGGAATGTTGAAACTTGGCGCAACAAGTTTCTGGGAAGAATACAATCCAGCCAAACAAGGATCAGAACATTATGCCATGTATGGCAGGGAGTTTGGTAAAAGTTTATGTCATGCATGGGGTGCAAGTCCTTTGTATTTATTGGGTAAATATTATCTCGGTGTAAAACCAACTGCACCCGGTTATGCGGCGTACCTTGTTGAACCAAACCTCGGCGGACTCGAATGGATGCAGGGAAAAGTTCCAACACCTGATGGCAATATTGAACTATACGTAAGTACGAAGCAAATTAAGATTACCGGCGCTGCTGGGACAGGGGTATTGAAGTTTAGCAGTAAATCAAAACCTGTTTGTAAAGACGGAACCATAATAGAAAAAGGAAATGCAACTTATGAGTTGCAGATTGATAAAGGGAAGAACTACACTGTTCAATATGAATTATAACCACAGAGCACACAAAGGTATTCACAAAGAACACTGAGTCTCTTTGTGCACTCTGTGAAAAGACTCTGCGATCTCTGTGGTTCAAAACTGATAACATAAAATGAAAAAATATTTAATCGCAATCATTCTTCTGTTGTCGCAGAAAATGGATGCACAAACAAGTTTGGTCAATACACAAGGCAGCAGTTATGCAAAGCTTACCGGTGTAGGCATGAGCGATGTGCAGTGGACAAAAGGTTTCTGGGCCGAACGTTTTGCTGTTTGTCGTGATGCTATGTTGCCGCAGCTCTGGCAAACCTATACCAGCAAAGACATCTGTTATTCGTTTCAGAATTTCAGAGTGGCTGCAGGTTTAGATACAGGACGCTTCCGTGGTCCATCTTTTCATGACGGTGATTTTTATAAAACACTGGAAGCGGCTGCAGCGATGTATGCATCAACAAAAGATCCGCAACTGGAGAAATGGATGGATGAAGCGATTGAAGTAATTGGTAAAGCACAAAAACAGGATGGATATATCTACACTAAGAACATCATCGAACAAAAGAAAACAGGAAAGGATAAAATGTTTGATGATCAGTTGAGTTTTGAAGCATATAATTTTGGTCATTTAATGACGGCGGCCTGTGTGCATTACCGAGCGACAGGTAAAACGACCTTGCTCAACATTGCAAAAAAAGCTGCTGACTTCTTGATTGGTTTTTATAGCTCAGCTTCACCTGAATTGGCAAGAAATGCAATTTGTCCTTCGCATTACATGGGTTTAACCGAATTGTATCGCACAACAAACGATAAAAAATATCTTGATCTTGTTATACATCTCATCAATATCCGTGGTACGGTAGAAGGGACTGATGATAACAGCGACCGTGCACCTTTTCGTGAAATGAATAAAGTGGTTGGTCATGCAGTACGTGCAAATTATTTGTTTGCAGGTGTTGCCGATGTGTATGCAGAAACAGGTGATGAAACCCTGATGAATACATTGAACAAAATGTGGAATAACGTCATCAATACAAAAATGTATGTCACCGGTGGTTGCGGTGCATTGTATGATGGAGTTAGTGTGGATGGCACAGCTTACAAACCGGATACTGTTCAGAAAGTGCATCAGAGTTACGGAAGGGATTATCAATTGCCCAATTTCAGTGCACACAACGAAACCTGCGCCAATATTGGTAATGTATTATGGAACTGGCGTATG
>JAKFDY010000147.1:0-5483 GCA_036675885.1 Lacibacter sp.
AACAGGTCATACATTCAGCTCGTCACCCCTCCTTGGGAATTACATCAGGCTCGAGAGTGTGGTAACTCTAGCGCGAGGCGCAGTGGAGAAGTTTGTCGTTGGCAACATAATAAAAGCTAACAACACCAGTCTTTTTCTGAGCACCGTTTTTTTTTCTAGTTTATGCCTTGGCAACACAACTTGCGACTTTTCTCCTCCTTCTTTTCTCTCTTCTTCTTCTTCCTCATATCAAAGTATACTAAACCCAAAGATGTACAGCGTTTCTTTAAATTTTATCAATCCTCTCGCTGAGTACGATTAAGTACCCAGAAACAATGGAATATAAAAAACCGGCTTTCGCCGGTTCACAATTAATTGTTATTTCCTCCGCCTTGTCCACCGGGACCACCACCGCCATTACGTCTTTTCTCCATTTGCTCCTGCATTTCTTTTTGTTTCGCTTTCAATTTTTCTTTTTGCTCTGCGGTCAGCAATACTTCGATCTGCTCACTGTATTTTTTGCGGATCTCCATCATTTGCTCACGCTGTTGCTCACGGCTCAGTGAACTGTTATTGCGCACTGCTTCTGCTTCTGTACGCTGCTTGTCCTGCAATACTTTAACTTTTTCCTGCTGCTCTTTGGTCAAGTTCAGATCCTTGTACATATCTACACGTGGACCTCTGCCTCTTGCACTATCTGCCGGTGGTTGCGCCTGTGCCATTGCACCCACACAGATAAAAAGGAATAAAAATTGGAGTACTTTCATTGTAATAATATTTAGTGTGAACAGGATTAGACGCCGGTTCTCAAAAAAGTTTACGCCGTTTGTAAAAAAATCTGAATGAATTATCTCGCCCACGCCTACCTGTCGTTTCACCAGCCCGAGTTTCTCGTGGGTAATATGATCAGCGATTATGTGAAAGGCAAAAAGAAGTTTGAGTTCTCGCCCGGTATACAACAAGGCATCGAACTGCATCGTATCATCGATACATTTACCGATGATCATGCAGCAACCAAAGAAGCAAAAGAAATTTTCAGACCGCATTACCGGCTCTATGCAGGTGCATTTGTTGATGTAGTGTATGATCATTATCTCGCCACCGATCCTTTCATTTTCAGTAATGATTCGCTGGAAGAGTTTGCTGCCGGCACCTACACAATGCTGGAACCTTATACCGCTGTTTTCCCCGAACGTTTTGCATATATGTTCCCTTATATGAAAACACAGAACTGGCTTTATAACTACAGTAATAAATGGGGAATTGAAAACAGTTTACACGGAGTAGTGCGTCGTGCAACTTACTTAACCGAAAGTGCAACAGCTTTTGCGTTGTTTGAAAAACATTATACAACCTTGCTGCAATGTTACCAGGCTTTTTTCCCGGAAATGGTAGCGATGGTAAAGAATTGGATGGCGGAAAGATAAACAGGTATGACATGCTTATAACAGTCTGCATAAATAGTTGCAGACTTCCGGAAGTATGCCATACCTGATCAACAACCTTACTGAATATAAGAATCGTAAACCAAAAACTGTTTGAAGCGTTCTACACAAGCTCTCTCCAGCATTTCCCGATCATCGGGGTGAGCAATATCAATCAAGGCTTTTGCACGCTGACGTAAATTTTTTCCATACAACGATGCAATACCGTATTCAGTAACTACATAATGAATATGTCCACGTGTGGTTACCACACCCGCACCTTGCTTTAAGAAAGGCACTATACGGTTCACACCTTTTGCGGTGCGTGATGTAAGTGCAATAATAGGTTTACCACCTTCGCTCAAAGCAGCGCCACGCATAAAATCCATTTGACCGCCAATACCACTGTATTGTGTTGTGCCAATACTATCGGCACAAACCTGGCCGGTAATATCAACTTCAATCGCACTGTTGATTGCCACTACTTTGGGGTTACGACGGATCACATGCGGATCATTTACATAATCAATATCAAGAAACACAAATGCAGGATTATCATCAACATAATTATACAACTTGCGAGTGCCCAATGCAAACCCTGTCACTGTTTTATTGGGGTGGATTTTTTTATTGGCATTATTGATGATATCCCGTTCAACCAGGTCGATAATTCCATCGCTGAACATTTCGGTATGCACACCCAGGTTTTTATGATTGTGTAAGGATTTAAATACCGCATCAGGAATGGTACCGATACCCATTTGCAGGGTGCTGCCATCTTCAATCATTCCGGCAATGTATTTACCGATCTGCATTTCATCTTCACGCACTTTCACTCCATAATCTACTTCGGGCAACTGCTCTTCACAATATACCATTGATGTAAACCTGTCAGTATGGATCAAACTATCACCATGTGTACGTGGTACATTGGGGTTTACCTGTGCAATAATGTGTTTGGCCGTGTTCACTGCGCTTCTTGCAATATCAACACTCACACCCAGGGAGCAATAGCCATGTTTATCGGGTGGCGATACATGCACCAACGATACATCAATTGGCAAATGGCCCTTATTGAACAGATCGGGAATATCGCTGAGGAACACGGGAATAAAATCGGCCCTGCCTTCATTCACTGCCTTGCGCACACTGTTACTCACGAACATACAGTTGATGTTGAAGATGCCTTCGTATTGCGGCTGATCAACGGTAATGTCGCCCTGCACGGTAATAAATACCAGTTCCACCTGTTCCAGCCTGTGCGATTGTTTAGCCAGTTCACGTAATAAATAAAGAGGGGTTTGGGCACTGCCCTGAACAAACACCCGTTGCCCGCTTTTGATAACGGCAAGAGCCTGTTCTACTGATTGGTAATGTATATGCTTGTACATGATCGAACGATTAGAATGCAAAAATAAAATACAGCAAAAGCTTTGGAACTGCCAACAAACAGGATAAATGGTGATTACGGACAGCAATCTTTGGACTAAATTTGCGTTCTCAAAACAACCTCTGGGGGAAAAAATCAGTCATAATAACTGTCACCAATAAAAAAGATCCTAAAAAAGAACGTATGAAATTGTTATCGATGATTCTATTATTTGTTGCTGTTGGTTTTACGGCAACAGCACAGAACGGAAGCAAATTACCGCCATTGGATAAGTCGCCGATGGACATGTCGTATTATCCTGTGAACTATCCTGTTCTTCGTATTCAGCCAAATAAAGTAACAGAACCGTTAATTGCCCGTGTTATTTACAGCCGCCCTTCAAAGAATGGCCGTAAAGTATTTGGTGAACTGGTGGAAGATGGAAAAATCTGGCGACTGGGTGCCAACGAAGCAACAGAGATTGAGTTTTTCCGTGATGTAAAAGTTGCTGGCAAAAACATAAAGAAAGGCCGTTACACGCTGTATGCACTTGAAAGTACAACTAAGTGGACACTCATCATCAATAAAGACACTGATGTATGGGGTGCATTTAAATACGATGCTAATAAAGATGTTGTGCGTGTTGATTGCCCGGTTACAAAAACAGCAGAGATCACAGAATCGTTCACCATGGTGTTTGAAAAAGTTGCTGATAAAAGCATTAACCTTATCATGGATTGGGATGATGTGATGGTAAAGATGCCGATTACATGGTAAGTACGAGGTACGGAGTAAGCAAGTACAAAGTAAGAAGTACGACGTAAACTAAACTTTAGATAGTTTGATAAATAGCTATGAACGCTCTGCAGAAATGCAGGGCTTTTCTTTTTGGTTTATCTGCAACGAAAGTTCGATTTTTACAACATGTGTGGTATAGCAGGAATTATTTCAATAAACCCCAATCATGTTTCAGCAGAACGGCTGAAACAAATGACTGATGTTATTGCTCATCGTGGACCGGATGGAGAAGGCTTTTGGTTGAATGAAAACAAAACAGTTGGCTTTGGTCACCGGCGTTTGGCCATCATTGATTTGAGTGAAACTGGTAAACAGCCGATGCATTTCCCTTTCCCTACAGGCGAAGCACGCCCAGATAATACAATTGAAAGAGGTCCGAGAGAAAGAGCACGTTACAGTATTACCTACAACGGTGAGATCTACAATTATCTTGAGCTGAAAGAAGAATTGAAGCAGAAGGGTTATACTTTTTTTACTCACTCCGACACAGAAGTTGTTCTTGCTGCATACGATTACTGGAAAGAAGAATGTCTGCAGCAGTTCGATGGCATGTTTGCCTTTGCTATTTGGGATGAACAGGAACAAGCACTCTTTTCTGCACGTGACCGTTTTGGTGAAAAACCATTTTACTATTTTTTTGACGGAGAACAGTTTGTTTTTGCCAGTGAAATGAAAGCGTTGTGGGCCGCAGGTGTAGAGAAGAAGATCAACCACAGTATGCTGCTCAACTATATCGGGTTAGGTTGGGTAAAAAACCCGGCTGATCTGTCGCAAACATTCTATGAGAACATCCGCAGCTTGCCACAAGCGCATTATCTCAAACTAAACATGCGTGATGGCAATAATGAAATTGCACAATATTGGGATCTTGATAAAGAATCGCAAACAACCTTAAGTGAAGCTGATGCCATTGAACAGTTTCAACAGTTGTTCAATACGTCAGTCCAAAGAAGATTACGCAGTGATGTTGAAGTAGGCACATCGCTCAGCGGCGGCTTAGACAGTTCATCCATCGTTGCAACCGTCGGCAAACTACAAACCACAAACCATAAACTTCAAACCTTTACTGCTTCCTTCCCAGGTTTTGAAAAAGATGAAACGACTTATGCCAAACAGGTAGCTGATGAGTTTCAACTGCAACATCATCTTGTATCGCCAACAGCAGAAACATTAGTAAATGATATTGAAAAATTAATTAATCAGCAGGAAGAACCATTTCAATCGAGCAGCATCTATGCACAATACAAAGTATATGAACTGGCAAAGCAACAAGGCATTAAAGTAATACTTGATGGACAAGGTGCTGATGAAACATTAGCAGGTTATCATAAATATATTCATTGGTTTCTGCAAGAGAAGCTGAAAGGCGGAGGGTATAAGGCAGAAGCAGAAGCATTCGCCAGGAACAATATTACTGTTGACTGGAGCTGGAAAAATAAACTGGCTGCACGCTTTCCGGAAATGGCAGCCGTTCAATTAGAAAACAAAGCCAATAAAGAATTACTGAATAATAAATTCATTGCGAATAATTATCGTAAATCAAATTATAATAAGAAAAGCATTTTCAAACCAACAGTAAGCAAGCTAAATGATCTGTTGTATTATAATACCATGCGGCTGGGCCTGGAAGAACTGCTGCGTTATGCCGATCGCAACAGTATGGTACATGGTGTGGAAGTTCGGCTGCCTTTTTTATCGCATGAGTTGGTGCAGTTTATTTTTTCGTTGCCTTCGCATTATAAAATAAAGAATGGGTTCACCAAGTACATCCTGCGTGAAAGTATGAAACAGGTGCTACCTTCGTCTATTGTTTACAGAACAGATAAGATTGGTTATGAACCGCCACAACAACAATGGATGCAATCGACAGGTTTTAAAGAACTGCTACAAAACAGCCGGCAAAAACTGGTGAA
>JAKFDY010000148.1:0-1509 GCA_036675885.1 Lacibacter sp.
CTGCAACTTTAAGTGGCACATTAATGGCAATTCTTATACTTGTTGTTTGCATTGGTATTCCTTTGGCTTATATGGCTGCTGCTTTTCGAAAACAGGAAGCATGATTTACATTCACTGATTAATAAAATTTGGATGCATTGAAAGTGGCGCATAATTTAGCGTTAACAGCAAGCTCGCCCATCGCCTTGCATGGAACAGGACTATAGAATTACAAGCATCAATTCATTTTCAAAGTTTGAACAAAACACTGGATCAAAAACTTTACGGGCTGGATCATTTACGGGCATTGGCAATTGTGCTGGTTTTTTTCATTCATTATTTTATTCTTAGCGGTGGAGAACCTGAGTGGCTGCCGAAGGCAGCACAGCTGGGATGGACAGGTGTGGATCTGTTTTTTGTATTAAGCGGTTTCTTGATCTCCTCCCAACTCTTTGCGCAAATCAGGAAAGGAGAAAGCATATCCTTTAACCAATTTTTCCTGAAACGTTTTTTCAGAATTTTCCCCGCATTTCTGTTCACCATTGCACTTTATTTCTCTATCCCTTTCTTCAGGGAAAAAGAGAGCCTGCCCCCATTATGGAAATTCCTGACTTTCACACAAAATTTCGGGTTAAACTTAAAAGACTCCGGAACATTTTCGCATGCATGGTCGCTCTGTGTAGAAGAACATTTTTATTTACTCCTGCCCATCATTCTGATAGTATTACAAACTACAAAGCGTTTAACAAAATCATACTGGTTATTGATCGGCTTATTCCTTTTTGGCTTTCTGATCAGAATATATAGTTTCAACAAACTATACCTTCCTCAGATAACAAATGAAAACAGCTGGATGTATTGGTATAAATACATTTACTATCCAACATATAACCGGTTAGATGGTCTTTTAGTTGGTGTTTCAATTGGAGCTGTTTACCAGTTTTTGCCAACGCTCTGGAATAAAATCTCTAAATATGGGAACCTGTTTTTTGTGCTTGGCCTGTTGCTGTTAACAGGTGCCTGGTTTTTATGCAAAGATCAGCAAACCTTTAACGCTTCCGTTTTCGGTTTCCCGGTTATCGCAATTGGTTACGGGCTTTTGGTTGTTTCTGCAGTATGTGAAAAAAGTTTTTTATACAAATGGAAATCTAAAAGCACAACGTTTATTGCAACTTTATCTTATGCAATTTATTTAACACACAAAGGGGTGATTCATATTACACATCAACTCCTGACAAAATTTGAAATTGATAATAACCTGATGCTTTTCATTTGTGTTGTTACCAGCGTAACCGGAGCCTTTGTCCTTCACCACACAATTGAAAAACCGTTCATGACATTAAGAAGCCGGGTAATCAATCAAGATAAAGCCACTGGCTAACAACACCAGCAGTGGATATGTGATGCTTTTTTTTTGCAAATGCGCATCCCTGGCTTGCAGGCAAATACGGAGGCACACTCTACCTTTTCTTTTGTGTAAAGATGGCATTACAAATGTTGTGCATATGTTTTATGATGCCTGACACAATG
>JAKFDY010000149.1:0-10342 GCA_036675885.1 Lacibacter sp.
TGGGCGATAGCATCGTAGCCATCCACGGCATGCAGGATGCCGGCGATACCCATCTCGCAACACAACTCGGCAATGAACTGGCGCTGCAGTTCGCTGTCGTCAACGACCAGCACATGCTGGGGAAGCCTATTCGCGCTCATCATGATCGTCTCCGCTATCTCAAACTCATAACCACCCTGGGTATTTCACCCAGCGTTACTACTTGATCCACGCCACCCAACTTGATGGCCTCTTTCGGCATGCCGAACACCACGCAACTCGCTTCATCCTGGGCATAGGTTCGCGCCCCGGCCTCGTGCAGTTCCTTCAAACCACGTGCCCCGTCATCGCCCATGCCGGTCATGATGATGCCGGTGGCATTCTTGCCGGCGAACTTGGCCACCGAACGGAACAGCACGTCCACGGACGGACGATGGCGGTTGACCACTGGACCATCCAGCACCTCGACGTGGTAGTAGGCACCGCTGCGCTTGAGCAGCATATGTTTGCCGCCGGGGGCGATAAGGGCGAGACCGGGAATCACCCGATCATTGTTCTTCGCTTCGCGTACCTCGATCTGCGACAAGCTGTTCAAGCGCTCGGCGAATGAGGCGGTGAACTTCTCCGGCATGTGTTGCACTATCACTATTCCGGGCGAGACGCGCGGAAGTCTGGTCAGCACGGATTCCAGCGCTTGAGTACCGCCTGTGGAGGTGCCGATGGCGACAATCCGTTCGGTGGTTTGCGCCATGGCCTGGCCGCCGGTGGCGGGAAGAATCGCATCGGCATGGAGCTTGGCGGGCACCTGCGGGGCAGCGGCCGTGTTCCTGAGCAGATGCCGGACATTGGCCTGGGCGGCGGCCCTGACCGCGGCCACCAGTTCGGCAGCGGAGTCCTGCAGGAAGCCTTTCAGGCCGACCTTGGGCTTGGTGATGATTTCGACGGCCCCGGCCGCTAGCGCCTGCAGACTGGTTTCCGCGCCTTTCTCCGTGAGCGAGGAGCAGATCACCACCGGGGTCGGCCGCTCGGCCATGATTTTCTTCAGGAAGGTAATGCCATCCATACGTGGCATTTCCACGTCCAGCATTATGACGTCCGGCCACTCTTTGGCCATCCTGTCCATGGCGAAGAGGGGGTCCGAGGCGGCACCTATGACCTGGATATCCGGTTCGCGCTCTAGCAGCGCCAGCACAACCTGGCGTACCACGGCGGAGTCGTCGACCAATAGAACCCTGATTTTCTTCATCGGCGCTTCTAGCTCTCATTCAGGCGTTGGTGGCGAACCCACACATGACCGCTGCGGATATCGAAGATGAAGTTGCGGTGCCCGCTGCGGCCCAGATCCTCAGCGCTTAGCTGCAGGCAATGTCGTGCCACCAGCCGGTGCGCGGCGGCGACATTGTTGTCGGCGACAGTGGTGCTCGCGGTCTTCTTGCCGTAGCCGGGGAACATATTGCCGCCACCGAACAGCTTCACCTGGTATTCCTCCAACTGCGTGCTATGGCGTGCCGCTTCCAGCAGAAACAGCTCCATGGCCTCCTCGGCGTATTTGCCGTCGAGTTGGCTGCCGGGCTTGTGGCGGCTCGGCAGCATGTAGTGACACATGCCGCCGACCAAACGCGTCGGATGCCACAGAGTGATGGCCACGCAAGAGCCCAACAGCGTACGGATGCGTGTGGAGGCATTGCCGAAATAAAATTCGCCAGGCTGCAGGAAAATGTCGATGTCGGTTGCGGGTTTTTTCATGGTTTGCGGTAGATCGACGGGGTGATCAGCCTCAAGGCATCGCTGATGCCGTTCAGGCTTTCCGAATGGCTGACGATGAAATAGCCGCCGGGTTTGAGCAGTGGCAGCATGCAGGGTAATAAAACAAAAAAAGGAAATCAGAAATGTTTTCATTGACAGTTTTTTTAGTGGAATACTTCAGGATAAAAAGCAAGTTAATAGAAAACAGAACGAAATGTTCGCCTGGAGAATAGCAAAAGCAAAAAGACTCACAAACGAGTCTTTTCCTATAATGAGTGCGTAAAAAACAACGATATCCGGTAGGAAAATTTCAACCAATACCTGTTTACAACTGCTGTGTAGCTAAACACAGCATTGTCTTTTCTTGTGAACAGGCAACTTTTGGCGTTCTTTTCTTTTCAGAAAGGGCAAGCATTTTTTATTGTACTTATTGATAATAGCCTGCTGCTTTTAGTTTGGCGGCAACTTTTTCACTGAGGGCCTTACCCCACTCTTCACCAATACCATACGATTCCTGCGTAATAACGGGCAGTTTCTCCACCAGCTTTTTACCAATGGGTGTTTTATAAAAGGCAATGAGTTCTTTTATTTCAGCTTCGGTAAAATGTTTGGCATACACGGGCGCTATCATACTTATCAGATCGCCTGTTTGGGCTTCTTTCATAAACTCGTCCCAAAAATCGGTGTCTACGGTGGGCATTTGTTTTTTAAATGAAGTGATCATCATCTCCATTGTCTGGAGTGCCATTTTATTTGCACCCGATAAGTCCAGCATTTCTTTAATGAGTTTTTCTTTTGTGTTGGTTTGTGCATTTGTGTTGATGGAAAGAGTCAGTACAAGAGCAATAAGCAGGAGATGTTTCATGTGATAATTTTTAGTTGTTTTCATCCATACGGATAGTTATCCGGATCATTTACCAAATGTAAATGTTTCCGCTATTTGTACAATATTGTAAACAGGGTTCCCGGTTAGCAGAATTGTGGGGAGCATAAATGCAGATGTTGGGGTTACAACTCTAAACCAATGGCTAAGCGGGGCTATGCAAGTATATTTTGTAACGGATGTATCAAAAAACAAAAACATGTTTTACCTTTTAGGAACAGTTCATTAAAACCAAAATATATGCGCCAGCTCCTTATCATCAGTTTGTGTGTTTTTGTGATAACCATTTCAACAAACGCACAAACATCAGCCAAAACAGACCAGTTTCTTACAGCATCGTTCGACAGTATTCTCAACAAAGATTTTAAAGCCGGTGAACCGGGTGCCACGGCCATTGTGGTACGCAAAGGCCAAATAATTTATAAAAAAGCCATTGGTATGGCCGATGTAGAACTGAATGTGCCACTGCAGGCCGATATGATCTTTCGGCTTGGTTCTATTACCAAACAGTTTACCGCAGTTGCTATACTGCAACTTGTTGAGCAGGGAAAACTTTCATTACAGGATGATATTAAAAAATACGTTCCTGAATTGCCGTTTACAGAGACTATTACTGTTGAACAATTGCTGAATCATACAAGCGGTATTGTAAGTTATACAGGCAAACCTGATTTCCCTACTAAGATGCGTACGGATATGAAGCCGATGGAGATCATCCATCTCACATCTAAAGATTCGTTGCAATTTAAACCGGGCACTAAATGGAATTACAATAACACGGGCTACATTATACTGGGTTATATTATTGAAAAGCTGAGTGGCAAAACCTATGAAGAGTATGTGCAGCAGTATTTATTTGCACCTGCAGGTATGAGTAACTCTTTTTATGGCAGCGAAGAAAAAATTATTAAGAACAGGGCCAAGGGTTATGAAAAAGAAAAAGATGTGTTTCAGAATTCTGATTACATCAGTATGACGTTGCCTTATGCAGCTGGCTCCTTACTTTCAACTGTTGA
The DNA here is from genome assembly GCA_036675885.1 of Lacibacter sp. Classification (GTDB taxonomy): domain Bacteria; phylum Bacteroidota; class Bacteroidia; order Chitinophagales; family Chitinophagaceae; genus Lacibacter. The sequence continues at coordinate 3,625 of JAKFDY010000149.1, forward strand.
AGATCTCTGGAAATGGAACAAAGCTTTGTACAGTTACAAGTTCATTAAAAAAGAATGGGTTGATAAAGCCATTACTCCTTACCTGCTCCCCAATGGAAAATCAACAAGGTATGGTTATGGTTTATCTGTTAATCTTGTGCAGGGAAGCAAAGCCATTGAGCATGGTGGTGGCATTCCGGGTTTTTCAACTGATGCTATGTATCTCCCTGCTGAAGATGTGTTTGTTGCAGTGTTTTCTAATTGCGATTGTAAGTCGCCAAGTAACGCAGCAAACAAAATGGCGGCAGCGGCTATTGGCAAACCCTATAATTTAAATCCACTCCCGCTTTCAGAAACAGATGCAAAAGCATACGAAGCGGTGTATGTGAGTGAGGAAGGTGAAGAACGCATCATCCGTTATGTAAACGGAAAGCTCACATCGAAACGTGGCAGTGGTACACAGTTCGTGATTGAGAAGTATAAAACTGATAACTTTTTTTTTGAGAATTCTCTTTCCCTGATTGAATTTATACGTGATAAAAGCGGTGCGGTTGAATCATTGCTGTTTAGAAGTAATACCGATGAAAGCACCTGGAAGAAAACAAACAAGCCATTGCCTGCTCCTCTTACATTCATTACTGTTGATGCATCGGTGCTGGCGGGTTATGTTGGTAATTACACATTGGCGCCGGGTTTTATACTTACGGTTACGCATGAAGGCAGCCAGTTATTTGCACAGGCAACCGGTCAGCAGAAGCTGGAACTGCAGGCCATCAGCAAAACAATGTTTCAGACGAAGGGTGTTGATGCAAAGATTGAGTTTAAACAAAATGCTGAAGGCAAAACTGAATCGTTGGTATTGTACCAGGGAGGGAGAGAAATGCCGGCGAAGAAAGAATAAGCAGATGATTTATACAATACATGAATGGGCAGAAGAAATCTTCTGCCCGTTTTGGTTTTATGAGTTGAATGAACGATGAACTGACAATAGTTGAGCAGGAGTACGATCAACGATATTTATTGGTTTTATAAATGCGTTCGAGCATTTCAAACAGATCGGGATGATGGACAAGTAAGTGTTCCGGCTGTTCAAAAAAGTATTCGGAGATCACCGCAAAGAATTCCGCAGAGTTGGTGGCTCCATACATATCAATATCTGATCCGTATGTTTTCATTTGCTGAATGGTTGCTTCCATCAGGCTTTTCCATTCACGGGTGTATTTCCGTTCTAAAATAATTTCGGGCACACCATCTACTGTTCCATCCATTTTATCAACGAGATGTACAAATTCATGAATGGCGGTGTTGCGTGCATCATTGTTGTTGATGAAGCCTTGCCTTAGTTGCCATTTGGTGATCACCATTACATTCTGCAAAGCGCCTGTGCCCACCATGCCTGCAATATTCCGGTCATCTCCATGCTGATCAAAATCGTTATTAAATGCACCGGGGTATAATAATACTTCATGCAGGTTGATGTATTGCCAATCATGAATAGAAAAGACGGGTATGATTGCACCTGCTGCAATTAATATTTTATCTAAATCTTCTACCTCTGCATTGACGCCTGTTATTTTTACTGCAGCTAAGAATTGCTCTACTCTTTTTTCAAATGCCACTTTCCCTTCATCATCTAATTGCCGGTAGAATTTAACATAGTCGGCCAACAGCTCTTTGTAGTTTTCCGGCAACTGGCTGTGCTGCTTTGCTCTCCTGATGCGGAATGCAATGAGGATGATGAGAATGATCAACAATAATACGGTTATAATCTGAAATACGACTACCATTATGGTGAAGATAAAACTTATTCGCAGGCTTTCTGAAATCTGCAATATTGCGTACCTACGGCACGCTGTCGTTGTCGGATGATGTTGCTACCGACAGGTTGCTCCTACAGAGCAAAGCTGTTGATGGTTTAAATGAATAAGTTATCCGTACATTTCTTCTTATGCCGTCAGGCATTATCTATCAGTAGATAATACAATGAAAGGGTTTCCGTGGCGTAGGTACGATCTTTAAAAGATAAAAGCATTGTAATGAATCTTATTGTTGCGAACCGACCTTTTTATTGAATGCATCATGCGTACCTACGGCACGCTGTACATCTTTTATTGCGTGGCTACCCACCAATTGCTCCTACAGAGCAAGGTTGTTGATAATTTAATCACTCAATTTAGAAATTCAATTCTTTGTGCCGTAAGGCACTATCTATCGGTAGACAATACAAAGAGAAGGTTTTCGTGCCCTAGGTACGATCTTTAAAAGATAAAAGCATTGTAATGAATCTTATTGTTGCCAACCGACCTTTTCATTGAATGCATTATGCGTACCTACGGCACGCTGTACATCTTACTATTGCGTGGCTACCTATCAATTGCTCCTACAGAGCAAAGAACCAGTATTAAAATTCTTAAGCGTGAAAGCTGGATTCTTCTTTGTGCCATCGGCACATATCGTGGGTAGATAAAACATGCAGAGAGGGTTTCCGTGCCGTAGGCACGATTGGTGCAATTCCTTAACGATTACCTAATGAAGCACAATAACAAATTAAACGCAAAATATCTTCACTACTACTCCACCTTCAAATCCTTCAACCTCGATTTTGCTTTGTTAAACACATTGCGGCCTTTATCAATACCGCTGCGTAAACGCTTCTGCTCTTCTTCCGGCAGGTGAATAAAATCGTAGCATTCTTTGCTGCAGGTGCCTTCCATTTTTTTTTTGCATTCATCGCATTGAATAAATAAGAGATGACAGGCATCGTTCACACAGTTCACATGTGTATCGGCAGGTTTACCGCATTGATGACAGCAGGCAATAATTTCTTCCGTTACACGTTCGCCCAATCGCTGATCAAACACAAAATTCTTTCCGTGAAATTTATTATCGAGTCCTTTTTCTTTTACCTGGTTTACGTAGTTGATAATGCCGCCTTCAAGATGGAATACATTTTTAAATCCTTTGTGCAGCATGTAAGCACTTGCTTTCTCACAACGGATACCACCGGTGCAGTACATGATGATGTTCTTGTCTTTATCCTCATTCATCATATCAGCAGCCATGGGTAATTGTTCACGGAAGGTATCGCTTGGTATTTCAATCGCTTTTTCAAAATGTCCCACTTCAAATTCGTAATGATTACGCATATCAATTACCACGGTATTGGGATCGTTGGTGAGTTGATTGAATTGTTCCGCATCTACATACTTGCCTTTGTTGGCCATATCAAATGCAGGATCATGAATACCATCAGCCACAATTTTATTACGCACTTTTATATCGAGTACATAAAAACTTTTTCCATCATCATCCACAGCAACATTCAACCGCAAACCATTGAGTGGTTCAATAGCATAGAGATATGTGCGGAATGCTTCCATATTTGCTGTTGGCAAACTGATCTGTGCATTGATGCCTTCATGTGCCAAATAAATTCGGCCCAATACACCCAACGCTGTAAAATCTTTGTACAGCTGATCACGAAAAGCTTTCGGCTCTTCAATTTTAAAATAGCAATAAAAGGAAATGGTGGTGCGGGGTGTAGGATCGTTAATGATACGCTCCTTAAGCTCCTTACGGGAGATACGGTTGTGTAATACGGCCATCTTGTTTTGAATTTGAACCAGGATAACATTAATGTAATGATTCTCCTGATAATTAATAATCAATTGGACAGTTGCAGGCTGAACCAAATTCTTGCGCAAAGATAAAAGGACAAGAGGAAATGCACAAAACCAATAACCAAAATCCAAAAGAAACAAGGTGCAAGGAACAAGAACCAAAATCCTAGGAACAAGGCACAAGAAGGAAAATCCAAGGAACAAGAACCAAAACCCAAGAAAGAAGATAAATACAGTAGGACACAACTTAGAACTTCAGAACCACAGAACTGGTTTTAAAAAACTAATCGTTACTTCCCCCACCCACATTGATCGACATACCAATTCTCAATTCCATTCTCGGCCGCATTGTTTGCTGATAACCGGTTACCACATCTACACGAAAGAAACGAAAAATGTTTTCTAAACCAACATGCCACTCAGCATAAGTATGTTTTGGTAACCACAATGCACTTACACCACTTACAAGATGCCAGTTAAGTTGTTTCAACCCCGGAATTTTATTTGTGATGAATCCATTAAAATGATGTTCAGTAAATACAGCCGCATACATTTTGTCTGCATTGCTGTATTGATAATATTGCGGCAGTTGAAACGTGGTCATAAAATCTGTCGAACGGAATAAACGATTACCGGGAAAATGTTTCAAGTCCTGGATAAACACACTATTCCTGTTAAGAAAGCCACCGGTTTGTGCACGGTAATTAAAACGGCCGGTCATTTTAAAATTAAGATTATCTCTCACCGTTAACTGCCATTTATCGTAATCCACATCGCTACCCAACACATTCTTTAAACCTTTTGTGTATTGCAAATTAAACACCGGCCATTTATTGCCAACGTTCACCATACGATCAGGAAACTCAATATACCTTGCACCAGGTTGCACACTGATGCCTAGTGTTACAACAGCCGCCTGGTGTGCAGTAAAATTCTGCGACATTAACTCAACAGGATAGTTTGGATTGTATTGTTTGGCACTTTTATTCGCCCAGTTATAATCTGTTGTATTTTCTAAAGGCTGCCTGTTTTGGTATTGAAGTGCAGCGCTGAAGGTAACTCCTCCACCTGCTCCTTTGCTGAAATTGATGCGTGCATAATCAGCACCATACAATTTCATAAAATTGTTTTTGAAAAACAACGTAGCAATAGTGTTTGATAATGGCTCAATGGGATTTTCATTGTTCAATTGAAACACACGTTTACCTCCGCTGATACTTACAGATGATAAAAATTTATTGCCAAAATTATATCTTGCCGTTGCCCATGCATTAAAACGTTCATTGCTGAAGCCATAACGGAAATGAGGTATCAACGTAAGATTTTTTCGATCAGTAAATTCTTTACGTATAGTAACAGGCACATCCAATACCAATCCTTCCACCGTATTAAAACTGGCAGCAGAGAGCAGGCCCGGCAAGCCAACACTCAGCTTCTTACTTTGCTTGTTGAATGTTTTGCCGCTAAGCAGAATATGATTGAATTTGATCCTGTTGCTGATGCGATCAAGTGAATCAAGATAAGCCGGATCTTTCCGCAGTTGCTCAAGGCTGTCTTTTTTGACATAATCTTTTTGTTCATCTTTTGTTAACGCAAGTGGACGAATACTATCCCAATAGTTGATCGGTTTCTTATTGCTGCCTTTTTCATACTTCAAGATGGTGTTACCAAAGTATTTCTTATCGAAAGCGGGCTCTGTATTGTAATTGCGATATACATTGGCAAAGCTGCCGTAAGCATCGAATCCAAAAAACTTTACAGCCGGGTACAACAGCTGACTTTGCATTACCCAAAAGTTGGTTCCCATTTGTCTGTACAGTTGTTCAATACGAACTGTATCAGCAAAGTTCATCTGGTTTTGTTTGGTAATGCTGAGTTCAAGACTGTGAATGCGCCATTCATCTTCAACAATATTAATGTAGCCGCTGAAACAAGGTTCATACAACCGCTTGGGTGTTACTTTGATTTTGCTGATGAGTTTACCTTCTTCACTGAAAGCTCCTTCATATTTGTATTTGTAGAAGTGCATTGCATTTTCTGAAATGGGTGAAACAAAACCACGTGGGTTGAGCGAATTACTGATCTGCACATTGTTTTCATAAAACGAAAAGAAACGGGCTCCTGCAAAACCAAAGCCGTCGCTTTGTCCACTCACTCTTGTGCTCAGCACATTGATCTTTATTTTATTGGGTTTATCAACAGAAAGTTTTGATACTGTTTCAGAGAGATAGATCATTTTCTTTTTACTTGTATCACCATCTTCAAAATCAACCTTCTCACCCATAAACTTTTTTGGATAATCACGCAGGTTCATTGTACCCTTACTATACACTTCGCAACTGTAGCTATCGTTTTCGTTCACATATTCCTTGCGCTTCTTAATGGCTTTACGGATAATGGCATAAGCAGGATCTTCTGCCCCTGCCTTCACCACTACTTCACTTAAACTGACTGTTTGCTCTTTCAATACAAAATTCAACTGCACATCTTCATTGGCAACAGTGATCGTTTTCTCCTGTCGTTCGTAACCAACATGCCTGCATATGATGGTGTATGTTCCCGATGGTAATTGAAAGAAATAAACACCCAGGCTGTTGGCCGATGTGCCTTCTTTACTTCCTTTTATCGTAAGTGAAGAATAAGGCAGTGGTTCGCCCTTTTCATTAGTAATAGTGCCGGTGATCTTTCCGGCATAAGATGACAAGGTAATACAAACCGTAAACAGCAGAACGAGTATGCGCATGATGCACGAAAGTACTGGTGCTGTTGTTAGGAAAAAACTAATTCTTGGTTTGAAGTATTCGGCGCAGAGAACAGGAAAAAAAGAGTTAAGCGCAGAGCGTTTCAATAACTCTGCGTTTATCTCTGCGCCTGCCTGCCGGCAAAGGCAGGTCCATATTTCTCAGCGCCAAAAACTAAGCACTTGCTTTTTTTGTTTGTCGCAGATATGCTCCGCTCAACGCTGCAAATCCTCCCACCAATCCTGCCACCGAACCGGTAACACTCATGATCAATGCATGCGAATGTGATTTGAACAACAGCTCAGCAATTTTCATGGAGAGGATATGCTGGTTGCCCATATCGATATACAAGGCGAGAATGATCCACATAAAAAACAA